>JAIBBY010000017.1 GCA_019694455.1 Pirellulales bacterium | reverse complement strand
ATTGCTCATCCGTGACTTCGACATCGTGTCGCTTGGCCATCAAAAGTCTCCTTTCGAAGGCACGTCCTAACCCAACTCCTTACACAGTGGAAGGTTAGTTTACGACGGTTTTGAAACGAGCTCTAATGACACCGTGGGTCGCTTGGATCAGGGACAAATCCGACCCCTGACACATAAATATAACACGGCTGGGTTGGAACACCGGTAGACACATCGCACGGAGGATTCGGTGCAGGCTGGCCCCATCGGGCACAGCTAAACCACACTCCACATTGCACGCACCTATTGAACTGAGCACTACCGCGCGGAAACAGGAAGCCACATGACTTTCGATAGGCGGCGGTCTCGTATCGCACACAGTTCGGCAAGTTGCCAGGTGGCTCGCCACCAATACGACAAAAATCGCGAGCGTGTTGTAGTTCGTGAAGAATGGTCTGCTGCAGGTTGGCGTTCGACATCCGGCAATCAAGGCAAATACTAATGACGATCTCCCTGCCGACCCTTCCGGCGCTTGTCGTCGCGGGAAAGTTGCTTGGGCATCCTTCCTTGCACTCAATGTTAACTTGGCATGACCGCCGCCCTGTCCGAATCCTTCCGCCGGGAAGATGATCTCGTCGCGCCTCGTCAGCAGCAGTATTGCAGCAGCTACAAATTTTAGGGGCCATTCCGGTCGGATCAGTCGCGTTAATCGGATTGTTGTCAGCATATCCGTACACGTTGCGCATCATCGTCAACTGGTCGCCATACCAATTGTTGTCAAACAGAAGAGTCGGGTCGCGCGTGAGCGGGTCGGGGCTCAAGAAACGTCCGAGTGGTGGGGAGTACATGGCTTCAGTCCTTTCACCAAGGGCTCGTTTTGCACATTGGACAAGGGCAACCCGGCATGTGACCGGGTGTCCGGCGTGCAGGTAGCCGTGACTGTCGGCACTGGGTACATTGGCAAACGTCGGGGTGGGGCGGGCCGTTGGCACGAAACGGATCATTGACCAAACGGCGTTGCTGCTGCTCTATGACCATCCGCTCCATCTCAAGCGATTGCCGTTCTGCCTGTAACGCTTGAAATCCCTCTTGAAGCTCACGTCGCATGAGCTTGACAACTTGCGAGCTATAGCGAAGGTCATCCGGCAAGAGTTTGCTTGCCCACTCAAATGCTTGTACGGCCTCACGAGTTCGGCCGTTATCTTCCAGGCACGACCCACGGGTGAAAAGAAAGGCCGCAAGTTCTTCGGCTGGTGAGAGGGATTTGAGATACCAGCCGCCAGCCTTGTCGCTTGGACGCCACTCTTTCGGCCACGACAAATAGTAGTCATCGGGATAGAAACTGATTCCGTGGCCAGCGCCTTCCACGTTGAACCGCTCAACCACGTTGAAGCGGCTCCCCTCCCATCGGAAGAACAAGTGACCGGGAGCTTCGACCAGTGAGAGCGGATAACCCAGCCGTCGCCCCACCGCGACATACAATACGGGCATCGAAGCGCACGTTCCGCCCGGCCCGTCCGTCATCCCGTGAATGAAAAGGTCGCGAGAATCGCTGAAATCGGGATTGATGCAAAGCGGGTTCTGAAAGTCGGAGTCAGTGACTCGGGCAGGGTTGTATCTGACGCCTAGAACCTCTTGCAGAGTTTTCAAGAGGTAGTTGCAACAGAAATAGCCGGGCGAATTGTTGTAGACAGCGGGAGTGCGCACGAGCCCGTCAAGGTTGTTTCGCGTTTGAAAATCGACTTGGCGAGCTGCTTCATCAAGCCAAGCAAGTTGCTTGACGATGTCCAGGCCTTCGGCGCCCGGGAGGCCGCAAGCACACATCAGATTGAGTGCGCCCACATCCAGCTTGCTGAGAAAGTCGTCTGGCGATTCGCAGACTTCGGCGAGAGCGGGAAATCCGCTTACTGCCAGTGCCGTGCTGTCGTCAGCCATCGGTCGGCCCTCCTGTCGGTGGTCGTCATTCTCCGGTTTTCGACGTCTAGATGCAAACAAACTCTTAGATTTAGGGTGGATCGTGCGTCTGGGGCAGCCCGCGAAGACTGCGGATTTATGAAGTTAGAATGCTGAGCGGTCCTTACCAACGGGACAGTCGAATGGACGGGCACTAATGTTGCTCAAACTCTTGACTCTCGCCGCTACCTGCCGAGAATCGTAACACGGACGACCAGTGGCGAATTAGTGTGGCAGGTCGGCTACCAAGTGACCGCCGCCGCGATAGCGGTGATGGTCGACGACGGCAGGGTTTCACTCGCTGGCCAAATTTCAGCGGCAGCACCCGTTCACACCGGGGGCTGTCGCTGTTGACTGCTTAAGACGCAGAATCGCTGCCTGCCCAAATATTCCGGCTTGGGTTAGTTTTTCGCGGGCTTGTTGGGCAAAGCTGGCGAGGCCCATGACATACTCGCGGCGGGCTCGCTAGAATGGGCACTTCGTGCCAAAGCTGTTTGGCGTCTCATGGCCAACGTCGTCTTTTGATGTGCCGTGTCGATCCTCCTGCAATTCATCTACCGCCTCAGCTTTGGCTTGGCCTTGGCCATGGGGCTCACGTCGGGACGCTTGGTTCCTAGTGGCTATTTTCGCGTCCATCTTTACGTCCTGTTAGGGATGAACGCGCTCGCCGCGATCGTCACCTGGCAACAGCCAGAACTTGGCCCCGTTTGGCTGCCAATCGCCATCTCGTTCGTCAGCTATGTGGGCTCCGCTTTGTGGCTGTACGAAGCCAGCCGCGCGGGGCGCATCGCCCTGTTGCTGGTCGCGCTCTTGTCGGTGGTGGCCGCCTGGCAAGAGGCAGGCATCGGCTGGCCCACCGATGCGGCCGGCCTGTTGCGCGCCCTCGACTCTCCGACGAGCGGCTTGGTGCTTGGCGCCACCATGGCGGCCATGCTGCTGGGGCATTGGTATCTCAATACCCCCACCATGCGGCTTGATCCCCTCAAAAAATTGGTTGGGCTGATCTTGTTGGCCGTCGCGCTGCGCGTGGCCGTGGTCGGTCTGGGTCTGACCCTGGACCTCACTTCGGAAAAGTCCTGGTCGACCGATACCGTCTGGTTTCTGCTGCTTCGCTGGTTGGCGGGCATCGTCGGCACCATCGCCGTCGCGATCATGGCCGGGCAAACGCTCAAGATCCCCAACACGCAAAGCGCGACCGGCATCCTCTATGTCGGCGTTATCGTCACCTTCATTGGCGAGCTTACCAGCCAACTCCTATCTCGGCAGACCCTCTTCCCATTATGATGGAATCATGAACGTCGCATTTGCCTGTCCAAAGTGCGAACATTCGGTGGCCGCCGAATTCACGCCCGAATCGCGCCAAGTGGAGTGCCCTCACTGCCATGTGGGCCTGCCGGTTCCGCCAGATTCCTTTCAGGCAGGTCTTTTGCAACGGTGCCTGGTTTGCCCCAGTCACGAGCTTTTCATCCGTAAGGATTTTCCACAAGAGCTTGGTGTGGGGATCGTGGTCGCCGGTTTTATCGCCAGCAGTGTGGCTTGGTTCTTCTATTTGCCAATCCTCACCTTCGCCATCTTGTTCCTCACGGCGCTGGTCGATGTCGTGCTCTATATGCTGGTGGGCGGCGTCCTGGTTTGTTACCGCTGCAACGCCCATTATCGCGGCGTTTCCGCGAGCGATGAGCATGGCAACTTCAATCTCGAAACGCACGAACGCCACCGTCAGCAAGCCGCCCGCCTCGCCGAGTATCGCCAGCCAGAGGTGACCTCCGTTTCGAGTTGATCTCCCCAAGCCGCGCCAGCGGCCGTCGACAAGCGACATCTGATGGACGAACAGCGCGCTCGCATTCAAGACGACCTGCGGGGGCTGCTCGCCGGCGATGTGCGTGCTGACGACGTCTTTCTCCAGCTCTACGCCACCGACGCCAGTCTCTATCAAATCCGCCCGCTGGCCGTCGTCATGCCCCGCTCGGCCGACGATGTCATCGCCGCCGTCAAATACGCCGCCGCCCAGCAAATCCCCCTACATGCCCGCGGCGCCGGCACTGGCTTGGCCGGCGAGTCGCTCGGCCCGGGCCTGGTGCTCGACTTCTCCAAGCACATGCGCAAGATCATCCGCGTCGAAGAAGACTCGGTCCGCGTGCAGCCCGGCGTGGTGCTGGAAAGACTCAACTCACAACTCCAGCGCGACGGGCGTCTCTTCGGTCCCGATCCCGCCACCATCCAAACCACCACCATGGGCAGCGTGGTCGCCATCGACGCCGCCGGCAGCCATTGGCTGCGTTATGGATCGGCGCGACGCCATGTCCGCAGCCTGCAAGTCGTGCTGGCCGATGGCACGCTGCTCGAACTTGGCAACGAGCCCCTTCCGGCGGTCGTTGATCCCGCGTTTCCTCAAAAGCATGCGCTAATCGAGCAACTCCGGCTGCTCTTGTGGCGCGAGAGCGAACTGATTCACGCCCGCCAGCCCGATAGCCGCCTCAACCGTTCGGGCTACGCCTTGGCCGAGGCCTTGCAGCCCGATTCGATCGATGTCGCCAAGTTGCTCACCGGGTCCGAGGGCACGCTGGCGCTGATTACCGAGATGACCCTCGCCACCGTGCCACGTCCTCGCTATCGCGGCGTGGCGCTGCTCTTTTTCGATCGTCTGGAAAGCGCCTCGCGGGCCGTGTTGGAAATACTGCCGTTCCAGCCCAGCGCTTGCGACCTGATGGATCGTCGCCACCTCAGTTTAGCGCGCGAGAACGAGCCCCGCTTCGACCGACTGATCCCGACCGACGCCGAAGCCCTGCTGCTCGTCGAGCAGCAAGGCGACGACGCCGCCCAGGTGCGCGACAACTTGCGCCGCGTCGTCGATCATGTTCGTACCTCCAAACACCTCGCCTTCGAGGCGCGCCAAGCGCTCGACATGGCCGAAGTCGATCTCTTTTGGCGACTCGCGCAACAGGTGACGCCCACCTTGCATCGCATGCGCGGTTCCATCCGCGCGGTGCCGTTTATCGAAGACATCGCGGTGCCCCCCGAGTCGCTCCCCACGTTCCTCATCGACATGCAAAACGTCCTCAAACGCCATCACGTCACCGCTGCCCTGTTTGGGCATGCGGGGCACGGGCAATTGCATGTGCGCCCGTTCCTCGATCTGCAAGAGGCCGACGGCGTCTTGCGCATGCAGCGCTTGGCTGGCGATCTCTACGAACTGGTCTTCTCGGTGGGCGGCACCATCAGCGGCGAACATGGCGACGGCCTCAGCCGCACCCCGTTTGTCCAGCGCCAGTTCGGCCCGCTCTACGACGTGTTCAAGCAGGTCAAGCAGATCTTCGATCCTCACAATCTCCTCAATCCCGGCAAGGTCATCGGCGACGACCCCGACCTGATGACCAAGAACCTGCGGCCGCCCATCACCTCCCCCGCCCTCTCGCCGCCAGAGGGCGAAACCGTCGATCCGCAGCGCCCCGCGTACGAACTGCAACTGCATTGGCCCGGCACGCTCTTGGAAGACACCGTGGCCAGTTGCAATGGCTGCGGCGCCTGTCGCTCGCAGGCGCCAAATCTGCGCATGTGCCCAATCTTTCGCGCCGCGCCGGCCGAGGCGGCCTCGCCGCGCGCCAAGGCCAATCTCATGCGCGGACTGCTCACCGGCGATCTCGCGGCCGACGCCGCCACCGGCGACGACTTCAAAGAAATCGCCGATCTCTGCGTCCATTGCCATCAGTGCCATTCCGAGTGCCCGGCCGGCGTCGATATCCCGCGCTTGATGCTCGAAGCCAAGGCCGCCCACGTCGCCAGCCACGGACTGAACTTTTCGGAGTGGGTCTTGGCCCACGTCGATCTGGTCAGCCGCATTGGCAGCGCGCTGGCGCCGTTGGCCAATCCGCTTTTAAACAGCCGCCGCGCTCGCTGGTTGGGCGAAAAGCTCTTTGGCGTGGCGCAAGGGCGCAAGTTGCCGCGCTTCGCCGGACGCAGTTTTATGTATCGCGCGCGCCGCCGCAAACTCACCCGGCCCACGCGCCGCTCTGGTCCCAAGGTGCTCTACTTCGTCGACACCTTCGCCAACTATCACGATCCCCAATTGGGCGATGCCCTCGTCGCCGTGCTCGAGCACAACGCCGTGGCCGTGTATGTCCATCCCGAACAGCGCGCCAGCGGCATGCCGCTCATCGCGGTGGGCGCGGTCGAAGCGGCCAGAAAAATCGCTCGTCACAACGTCCGCCTGCTCGCCGACGCCATCCGGCAGGGTTATCACATTATCGCCACCGAGCCCTCGGCCGCGCTCTGCCTGGCCTGCGAATACGCCAATCTGCTCGACGACGAAGACGCCTTGCTGGTTGCGCAAAACTCCAGCGAGGCCTGCGCCTATCTGTGGCGCATGCACCGCTCTGGCAAGTTGGCGCTCGACTTCTCCCCCCTCAGCATGACGCTCGGTTATCACCTCCCCTGTCACGAAAAGGCGCTGCAGGTCGGCAACCCTGGCGAGAATCTCTTGCGGCTCATCCCCGGACTGCGCGTGGCCAGCCTCGACAAAGGTTGCTCCGGCATGGCTGGCGTCTACGGCCTGCAGCGCGCCAACTATCGCACCAGCCTGCGCGCGGGACTCGACCTGATGAACAGCCTGCGACAAGGCGGCCTGCAAGCGGGCTCCACCGAATGTAGCGCCTGCAAGTTGCAAATGGAGCAGGCGGTCGATAAGCCCACGATGCACCCACTGAAAATAATGGCTTACGCCTACGGATTGATGCCTCAACTATCGGGAGTGCTGGCCCAGCGCGGCCGCTAACCAGTCGCCCTATGATCGTCCACGTCAAACTCTTTGCCGTCGCTCGTCAATTGGCCGGCAGCGACCTATTGCCGTTGGAGGTTCCCGCCGCCGCCACGGTGGCCGATGTGCGCGCCGCGCTCGCACAGGCCGTCCCCCCCTTGGCCAGCCTGCTCGGCAACATGTTCATCGCCGTAAACGCCGATTACGCCCGCGACGACTGTCCCGTTGGCCCCGACAGCGATATTGCCTGTATTCCGCCAGTGAGCGGCGGCTGATTTTCCCCCATACCGCCCGTGGGAATGGCGCGTAGTATTTGAGACAATAGCTATCGAGGTGGATCGCGACACCATGATTGAACTGACGACCGAAACCATCGACTGTCAACGCGCGTTGCGGCTGGTCGAATCCAACCTGGCGGGCGCCGTGGTGTTGTTTCTCGGCGTCGTCCGCGAGATGACCGCCGGACGCCGCACCGCGTCGCTCGACTACGAGTGCTATCCCGATATGGCGCGGCAAAAACTGGCCGAGCTAGAGGCCGAGGCGCGCCGTCGTTGGCCCATCATTGAGTGCGCGCTCATTCACCGCTTGGGGCATCTGGAACTCACCGACGCCAGCGTAGCGGTGGCGGTCAGCACCGCGCATCGGCAAGACGCCTTCGAAGCCGCCAAGTGGCTGATTGACGAGCTCAAGCAGGTCGTGCCCATTTGGAAGCGCGAAATCTGGGCCGATGGCGGCGCCGAGTGGGTGCATCCCGGTTTGCCTTCCCTGCCGGAGGACGCAGGTCAGTCATGAGCAACAACGGTGGCGATAACCAATCGCGTCTGGTCGACAGCTTCGGTCGCGTGCACACCGACCTGCGCATCAGTGTGACCGACCGCTGCAATATTCGCTGCTTCTATTGCATGCCCGCCGAGAACGTGCGATTTCGGCCGCGCGACGAAATTCTCAGCTTGGAGGAAATGGCGCGCTTCGCCCGCGTCGTCGCGCGCCTTGGCGTGCGCACCATTCGCCTGACCGGCGGCGAGCCCTTGGTCCGCAAGAATATCGCGCAGTTGGTGCGCCTCTTGACCGCCATCCCCGGCATCGAGGAAGTCGCCCTCACCACCAACGGTTTGCTGCTGGAAGAGCAGGCGCAAGAACTCAAACAAGCCGGGCTAGGCCGCCTCAACGTCAGTCTCGACACCCTCGATCCGGCCCGCTTTCGGCTCATCTCGCGCCGCGATGGTTTCGAGCGCGTCTTGGCCGGGCTGTTCGCAGCCCAGCGGGTCGGCTTCCAGCGCATCAAGCTCAACACGGTCGCCATTCGCGGCATCACCGAGCCAGATATCGTCCCGCTGGGGCGCTTCGCGCGCGAGCACGGCATGGAAGTGCGCTTCATCGAGTTCATGCCGCTCGACGCCGACGCCGCCTGGCAAAACGACCGCGTCATCCCCGGCGACGAGATTTTGGCCCGCTTGACCGACGGCATCGGCCCCTTGGAGCCGCTGCCGGTGATCGATCCCAGCCAGCCGGCGACCGACTACCGCTTTGCCGACGGCCTGGGCCGCATCGGGTTCATTAACCCGGTCACGCAGCCCTTTTGTCAGGCCTGCGATCGCCTGCGCATCACGGCCGAGGGGCAAGTGCGCAACTGCCTGTTCTCCACCGTTGAATGGGACGCGCGCGCGCTACTGCGTGGCGACGCCACCGATGAAGAAATCGCCCAATTGGTCAGCGATTGCGTGGCCGCCAAGCGCCGCGGACATGGCATCAACTCCGACGAGTTCGTCAAACCCGATCGCGCCATGTTTCAAATCGGCGGCTAACCCGCCCGGCGCCACTGCTTCGCGCCCGCACACGCTATTAGCCGGCCCCGTTCGCGGGCGGCGCCTCCGCCCCCGCGCCACGCGACTGCTTCAATAGCCCCAGCGCGCGCCGCGCCGGTTCGTACGCCGGATCGATCGCCAGCGCCGCCTCAAAGTGTTCGCGCGCCTTGGCCAGTTGACCCACCTGCCCGTACGACATCGCCAGTTGATGCTGCGCCTCCGCCACCCGCGGGGCGAGCGCGACACTGCGAGCCAATGAGCGAATCGCCTCCTCGTGCCGATTCAATCCCATCTGCGCCGCCCCTAACAGTTGCCAGGCCAACGCGCTGTTCGGTTCCAGCGCCAGCGCGTGCTCGGCATGCGCCGCCACCTCCGGCCAGCCGCTGGTGCGTAGCGCCGTCTTGGCCAATTCCAGCCGCGCTGCCACATCGTCCGGGTGCGCGGCCACCGCCAACCGTAGCAGTTCCAGCCCCTGATTCGGTTGCCCATGACTGGCCAGCAGCAAGGCCCGCGTCGCCAGCGGCGTGGCGTTGGGCATGTCGTGCGGCAGCGGCAGCCAAAACTGCTGCAAGTAGTAGTCGTCGAGATCCTTCGCGTTCCCCGCCAATGCCGACAAGTCGCGCCGAAAAACCACCAACGGCGAACGCTGCTGGTCGTCATAATAAACCGTGTCGCCGGGACCAGCATCCGGGATCGTCAAGTGCGCGAACCCCCGAAAGATGTTGTCGACCGCCACAAAGATCAACTGCGCCGGATGGTCGGCGAACAGGTTGGCCACGTTTCGGCCCCCTTCCACCCGAAACACATTCGCCGCGTAGAACGGAACCGGCTTGGTCACATAACCCAACCGCGGGTAGCGTAAGTAATAAGTGAACGGATGCAGCGCCACGATCGCGCCGTCGTTCTGCTGCGCTTCCAAAGCGCGCGTGCCGGCGATCGTCGCCAGATGATCGGCGTAATACTCGTGCGATCGTTCCAAACTGGCCGCGTTGCGCGGCCAGCGGCCGGCGGCCGGAAACAATCTTCCGTGCAGGTTGGCGATGTTCAGCGCGATGAGCGCCACCAGCGCCGTGGTGGCCAGCCAGTGCGGCATATAGCGGAAGAGCGCGATCGCCAACATCGCTAGCACCAAGGGAGCCATCAGCGTGAAGTAGCGAGAAATCGGAAACTGCACATACAGCGCCACCGCCAGCAAATTGCCCACAATCACCAGCCAGGCCAGCGGCGCGAACGGGTCGAGTCGGCTAATGGCGTCACCAGTGCCCCGCGTACGCAGCATGCGAAACGCGCCCACCACCAAGATCGCCAGCCAGCCCAGCGAGGCTACCAAGGTCAGCCCCATCACATCCGGGCAAACTCCCAACACGTCGCTGAACCGCACCAACTCAAACGGCATCTCGTCGGCGCGCGTCAGCCGATCGCCGATGCTGCTCCACCGAAACAACCAAAATTGTCCTGCCAGCGCCGCGACGGCCGCCGCCAGCGCGCCCCATTGCCAGCGCGTCGCCACCCGTCGGCGCAGCAGTCCCATCGCGATCTCGTAGCCCAACAGCGCGCACACCGCGATGGTCACTATGATGCCGGTCGATTTCATGGCAAACGCCGCGATGGTCGCCAGCGCGGCGGCCAATCCCTGTCCGCGCAGCGCCAGCCACATCGCCAACAGTCCAAAGGCCGACATCGGCAAATCGAGCCCCAGCATTTCGGTCTGCACGCTCCACAGCGGAGTCACGGACAGCGCCAGGCAAACTAGCGCCGCGGCCAACCAGCCGATCCGCGGCGCCAATAGCGCCAACAGAAGCGTCAATACCAGCGCCGCGCAGGCCAGCGTGAACAAATGGGAGACCAATAGCACTGTCGTCGTCGTGCTGGCCCGCTCCATCAACAGCGCCACCAGCGTCGGCAGCGCGCTAATCATGTACGATCGGGTGCCCCCTTCGTTGGCGGTCGCTTCCTCGTAGCGCAACCGCTGATAATCGTAACCCGTCTCCACCAAGAAGTTCGCCTCGGTGAATAGCCCCATGGCGAAGTCGCAATACGGCGGCGACGTCAGCGTCTTGGCGTGCGCGGCGACCAGCGCCAGCCAAATCGCCACATACGCCCCCAGCCAACGCGACCAACCCCGCACATCGACGTGCATGGCCCTCGTGGGCGGCGCCGCAGCCTTTGGGGCGCGTGACGGCGCGCTTCCCTTGGCGGCAATCGTCGCTCCGCCGCCGACCGATGTGAGTTTCGCTTTTGAACGCTTCGCTTTGGCCAACGGCGTCCCTCGGAGAGGACAGCGACACGCGGATTGAATAGCCACGGAGACGAAAGTTCGCGCCATTGCCCTGCATCAAGCGGCGCCGATCGCTTCGTTCTCTCCGAGTATCGCAGCGAGGCCGGTCTGCTTCAACGTTAGCCGCTTGATCGACTGCCGCCGCGCGACTATAAATCCTTATCTGTCGCCGAAGTGGCGGAATTGGCAGACGCGCCAGATTCAGGTTCTGGTGCCCGCAAGGGCGTGGAGGTTCAAGTCCTCTCTTCGGCATTGCCCGGCAGGTTCGCGCTGAACAAATCAGTCCCCGCGATCGACCTGCCCCAAAAAACTAAGGGCTTGCGAGATCCCTATCGCAAGCCCTTTCTCATAGAACCGCACAGAGACTGCGCGCTTTAGGCCGAAGGCGCCGGTGCAGGCGCGGCTGCCTCGGGAGCAGGGGCCGGCGGCGGGGCTGAACTGTCGCCAGCCGGAGCCGGAGCGGGCGCCGCGCCAGCATCGCATGGCGAACCCGCGCCACACGGCGAGGCCGATCCGCAGCCGTTGCCACAACCGCTGCTGTAGCTGCCGCAGCCATTGCCACAACCGGTGTTGCAACCAGTGTCACAGCCCGTGTTGCAGCCAGTGTTGCAACCGTTGCTGTAGCTGCCGCAGGCATCGGCGCAGGTGTTCACCGCGCCGCAACAGCCATAGCTGCGGTGTCGCGCGCCGCAGCAGCGATGCGCTCGGTGTCCGCCACCCCAGCAGCCTCCGCCGCAGCGATGGCGACGGCCAGCTTCGGCCTGGTCCACCGGCCCCATCAAGCTCAAGCACACCGCCGTCAAAACGGCGCCGATGCCGAGTGCGAGTCCTCGACTCATCAGAAGGTCCTCCATATCAAGAAACAAAACAACAAACCCTCCGCGCGGTTCATCGTCGAGTCCGCTTGTCATCAAGCGTTCACGATCTCGCCGCCGTTGGGATGCAACACATAGCCAGTCATGTACGACGAATCGTTCGATGCCAAAAACTCATTGGCCGGCGCGCTCCGCCGTGCTGCCCCGCGCTGCACGTCGTCAAATCACAAAAAAGAAAAGGCGGCTGCATGATCCACCGCAATGGTGGACGTAAACAGCACGGCGCAATCGGCCCCTGCTTCCGCATAAGCTATCGTTGCCAAGCGACCAATTCCACCATTCTTCCCGGGTGAAAATCGCTACTTGGGTTCCAGAACTTACCACTTCATTGCGATCTTGTGCGTTGGCTCGACCCGCTTCTCATGCGCTCGGTTGTGTTCCCGCTTTGGACAAGTGCTCATACCGTTATGCACCCCGTAAATCGCACGGCGGAGACGACAATCGCTTGTCGTCTCCGCCGTGCCCCCTCGTCAAATTGGTCGTCCGCTAATTCACGACAACGGGCGTCGTCCCATGCCGCCGGTGATCAGGCTGATCACGAACAACACCAGAAATACAAAGAACAGAACCTTGGCGATCCCCGCCGCTGCGGCGTAAACCCCTGTAAAGCCAAACACCGCCGCGACCAACGCCACGATCAAAAAGACAACCGACCAGTAAAGCATGGCTGTTCTCCTCAACTTGCTCGAGCTGTATTGCTCCCGTGCGTGACTGAAAAGCACTTGCCGTGCCAGAAACATCAAAGCGACCGAACCCCAACCGCGCCCGGATGACTTGTCGCTCGCCGGCGGCCGCGAATAAACGGTCACTGGCCGCATCAGGCGCCGAACGCGAAGAAATGTGGTGTCGTTTCGGCCAAGGTGAACCGGCAAAGAGCAAACGCCGGCCCGGTCGCCGCAGTCTGTTAGCGCGCGATCCGCAAGGTGGGATACACATCCAAGTCGAGCGACTCGAACAGCCCGGCCCGATAGCGCTCCACCGCCAGCGCCCCCATCACCGCGTTGTCGGTGGTCAGTTCCAGCGGGGCGATGGCCAGTTCAAACCCGTCCCGCGCCGCCGCTTCTGCCAGCCGTTCGCGCAATCGCGCGTTGGCGGCCACACCTCCCCCCACGCACAGCCGACCTAGGCCAGTCGCCGCGAGCGCCTGTCGACATTTGCCCACCAGCACATCGACCACCGCCTCCTGAAAACTAGCGGCCAGATCGGCCACCTCTTCCGCGCCTGGCGCGCGCTCGGCCAGCGTCCCTTGTGGCCAGATCGCGTAACGCACCGCGGTCTTCAGTCCGCTAAAGCTGAAGTCCAGCCGCTCCGTGTCCTTCAGAAACGTGCGCGGAAGGAGATAGGCCTTGGCGTTGCCTTGCCGTGCCGCTTCTTGAATCGCGGGCCCTCCCGGATATGGCAGGCCGAGCAAGCTCCCCACCTTGTCGAACGCCTCGCCCGCCGCGTCGTCGATCGTCGCCCCCAACAGTTCAAACTCGAGCGCGCTGTGCGCGCGATACAGACTGGTGTGACCGCCGCTCACCACTAGGCCCACGCTCGGAAAAACGCTGCTCGCCCGCCCGATCTGACAAGCGAACAAATGCGCTTCAATGTGATTCACCGCCAACAGCGGTTTGCCCAGCGCCACGCACAGCGTCTTGGCGGTCGCCAGTCCCACCAGCAGCGAACCGGCCAGTCCCGGTGTGTTGGCCACCGCCACCGCGTCCAGGTCCGCAAGTCGCACGCCCGCGGCGCAGAGCGCCTCGTCGATCACCGGCAACATGCGCTCCAGATGCGCTCGCGAGGCGATCTCTGGCACTACGCCGCCAAATCGCTCGTGCAGCGCGTTTTGCGACGCCACCACGGCGCCCAAAACTTCCAGCCGCTCATTCACAATCGCGGCGGCCGTTTCGTCGCAGGTGGTTTCCAGTGTCAGTAGCAGCATGACGCTCGTCGCGAATCGGCCCAGACTATGGCTTCTTCGCCAACTCGCCCTGCACATACTCCAGCGCCTTGGCCAGTTGGCGATCGGCGAAGTCTTTCTCCGCTTCCTCTGTCGCCGGCTTTGGCTCCGCGGGCTTGTCCGCTGGCGGATCTTGCGTCGGCTTCGACTCCGCCGACTCCGGCTTGGCGTCGTTCTCAGCCGGCTTCGAATCTGCCGGCTTCACTTCGGCGGGCACGGCCACCGGCGCATTGGTTTCTGGCGCACCGTCCGTTGGCGCATCGGCTACCGGTGGCGTGGCATCGGTGGCGGTCGCCACCTCTAGGGCCGGCTTCGGCTGCGCGCGGCGGCGCACAATATCCTTCTGGCGGCGGTGTTCCACCAACTCGCGCAGTTCTTGATCGCCGAGCTTGAGCGCGTATCCCTCGTCCGGCGTCACCCCCCATTCATCTTCCTCGCTGGCGTCGGGAAAGCGATGAATGTTCTTGCCGCTGGGCCGCTTGTAACTGGCCGTGGTCAACTTGAGCGCGCTGCGGCCCCCCTCCAACTCCACTACGTTCTGCACGCTTCCCTTGCCCCAGGTGCGCTCCCCAATCACCACCGCCCGGTGATGATCCTGCAGGCACGCCGCCACAATCTCGCTGGAACTGGCGCTGTATCGATTCACCAGCACCGCCATCGGAAAGCCGCCGAACGTCTCCTCCGCGTGCGCCTCCCAGGCGCGCGGCTGCGTGTTGCGACCCTCGGTGCTGACAATCCGCCCTTCGGTCACGAACAAATCGCTCACGTCAATCGCCGAGGTCAACAGACCACCCGGGTTGAAACGCAGGTCGAGCACCAGGCCGCGCAGGCCCGCTTTCTTCAATTCTTCCAAGGCGTGTTTCAACTCGTCCGCCGTGTCGCGGCTGAACGCCGTCAAGCGGATGTAGCCAATCTTCCGCTCGTCATCCAGCATGAAGTCCCACAAGTCGTTCGCCTGGCGATCGTCTCCCAGCACCGTTTCCAAATGAACGAGCTCGCGCTTGACCGTCACCTCGCGCGGTTCGGCGTCGTTGGGGCCCACCACCCGAATCGTCACCGGCGCGCCAATCTCCCCCTTGAGCAACTTCACCACGTCTTCAATGTTCAGCCCCTCGGTCGTTTTGCCTTCCACGCCGACAATCCGGTCCCCCGCCTGTAGCCCCGCCTTGTACGCGGGGCTCCCCACCACCGGGCTCAAGATCTTAATCACCCCCTGATCGCTCGTGATCTGAATGCCGATGCCGCCAAACTCGTTCTCCACGCTGGTCCGAAACCGCGTGATGTCGTCCGGCGCGATGTAGTTCGAATACGGATCGAGCTTGCGCAGCACCCCCTCAACCGCCGCTTCGATCAATTCGCGCCGCGACAACTTCTTGACGTAGTTGCGCTCCACCTGATCCAGCGTGTCGACCAGCACCGACAGCAGTTCGTAGTACTCTTGCCGCTCCTTGGCGTCCAACTTGGTCGGCGGCGCCTCCGCTTCACTGTCGGCTGTCTCGGGCGGGGCGCTCTCTTCCGCGTCGACCGCCGGCGCCGACAAGCCGGCCCCCAGGCCGCAGCACACGACAGCCAGCCAAAACCATCGCTTCGACATCGACACGCCTCCCAGGTCGCTTCTCGACGGCCGCCAGTTCGGTCCGCGGCATCGCGCAAAACACCAGCCAAAACAGCGCAAGACAATACGGCGCTTTGACTTTTGCAAGTATAGAAACCGCCGCCAGCCGCGGCAATGTTACCGCATCGCCCCCGGCATGACGCTTTATCGGCGGTTGAACGCGCCAGCAGCCTGCTCAAGTATTCAACAGGCCGCTAGATATCAGGCCGGCAGGCCGGCCAATTCGCCTAGCAGAATGGACGCACGTGATGCACCCAGGCGGGCGGAATGTTCGCCACCACCATCTCGCGGGCAATTTCGTGCCGGGTGAGCCATAGCCGCATCAATCTTGAGACGTCGCGCAGCCGCTCCCGTTCTGGCGGCTTGCTCAACAGCGCCTTGGCGGGCCGCACCGCCGCGTATTCAAAAAACGAGATCACCCCCCCCGGTTTCAACAGGCGCTCATAGGCGCCGAGGATGCGGTCCACGTCGTCCGGCTCAAAATTGTTGAGCGGCAATCCCGACACAATCACGTCGTAGCTGTGATCGGTGTCTAGCTCTTCCACCTTATTGTGCAGCACGCGGCAGCGCGTGGCGGCGGCGCGAAAAAGCGGATGCGCGTGAAACCGATGCCGCAGACGATCGACAAACGCCTGATTCCACTCCACCAGATCGAGCCGATCTTGCGACCCCAGCGATTCCAAAATCGCCCGCGTGACGGCGCCGGTGCCCGGCCCCGCCTCCAAGATGCGCTTGGGGGGACCGCTGGGGGTGATGAACCGCGTCAGCGCGGCCGACAGCCGACGACCGCTGGGCAGCACCGCCCCGGTCGTGCGAAAATTCCGCCGAAACTCGCGGAAGAACGTCCGTTGATCGTTTAATAGTACAGCCATCTCAAGCGCAATCTATACAACGGCCAACGGTTTGAGAAGCAGCCGACAAGGGGGGCAGCCCCTTCGGCTCCGGGCATTTCGCCAAAATCCGACAAATCTTGCCGATTTTGACGGGCGTAATCGCCCCGACGCGGCCGCGCCGCTCCCCATCAGACCGGCACCTGTGCTTCATCGCCCGGACGCCGCTAGTCGTCGAGGCTAATCCGTTTCCCAGACTTGTCCCAGGCCGCCTGTAGACCCTCACGTGATATATCGCTACCAGCCACTCGCAGAACGCGGATGCTCTTGTGGGCAAAGATTGCCCCCAAAGACGCGTCGGTAATCTTCGTGTTGGCAACGTCGAGAAACTCGACGTAGTTCAACTGCAAAATGGCCTCCAGATCATGGTCTGTAGTTCGAGTGTTTTCCAACCAAACGCTTGTGATATGCCAATCATCTTTGCCTACGGCGCGGTAGGCGCCCCCTAGCCGCCTGATCGCATCGGCGACGCTCCGCTCTGATGGATGAACGCGCAATCGCTCCGTTTCCAAGATCGACAACCCGCCTAACGTCATCACCAGCGCGACAGCGAGAATTGCCACAGCGGCGCACAGACGCGCCAGCGTGATCTTCGAGGTTTGCGTAAGGGGCAACTTGCGTCCCTTTGAATCCGTCGCTTACCTCGTATTGTAAGGCGGCGCTCGGTGGAAGGGTGTGAAGCAGCACGCCGCGCCCATAGTAGCCCCCCCGCCGCGCCGCGTGGAGGGCGGGGCGACTCGTCGAGCGGTTTGTGGAAGAATGCAATCATGCGCGGCTGCATTCCGCCTTGGGTTACGTCACTCCGGCCGATCGGCTCGCCGGGCGTCACCAAGTGATCTTCGACCAGCGCGAGCGGAAGCTCAACGACGCCCGAGAACGCCGGGCAACGCGCAGGCGAGCGGATGTTCGCGGCTCGGAACACAGACAAGAGGGTAGAGGGGACTCGTCTCCTTCAACTCAGCACAATCCACGGCGATAGCCGCTCCACTGCTACAAAAAACGTAACCCAGTCAAACTTTCAAACCGCAAACGCGCGCAAGCCGAAATTCCAGTTCATGCTGAACCAAGACACGTCCTCGTGGTGAAGCTGGTTCCTGAAACCCTTATTCGTGCGAGTCCCGCCCCTCCGCCGGCGCACGTGCGGAAGCGCCGGGAATGTAAAGATCAGCCAATCCCGAGCGAGTCTCGATCCTCCGGTCACACTCAAAACACCACATGTCCCAGTTGCCATCGATATAATTTCGGTTGGCAGGCAGTGGACAGGCTTGGGTATAGAGATACCACCGGCCGTTAAACTGGTAAAAGGCCGGTGTTGCAACATGAAAGATAGTTTCGTCGCTGTAGATTCCAGGCCACTGTGTCTGCAGCACGGTGTCTGCTTCCAATTGCTCCCAGCCTTCCTCTGGCCTACGGCTCACCGCAAGCACCGGGCGCCAGCGTTCGCCGCGATTTGGTCCGCATTCAATTGAGAGCACATAGGTGTCCGCCACCTTGAATATCTGGTGCCACTCGTAATACGCGTCTGGAACTGAGTCGAACAGATGTCCCATTCCGCGTAAATCCTGGAAGTTATAGTGCCGGCGCCACGTCTTCCCATCGGTTGAGGTGGCAAAACGAATTCCCGGCAGTACGCCATTTTTGCCGCGGTAGGAGTAGTACATATACCATCGCCATTGTTTGGTGGAGTCACTTTCACGCAGGACCGCTGCCTGCGAGACCATGGTCTCATGGAACGGCTCCGCAGGTTCTGGAGCCAACACGGGGGCAGAACCGTGGCGTTGGATCGTCGCAGGAGTAATTTTGGAGTAGCCGTCTTCGCCTGCCGGACAGATCGCCAAGCCTATGCGGTTGTGCGCGTCCACGATATCCGTACCGGAATAGTAAACGTAGTAAGCGTTTTCTTCCGCGACATAAAGCACGCAGTCTAGCCGGACGCTTTGAGAGTCCCAGCCACTGTCTGCGGGAACGAAGACCGGGTTAGCCGAATCCTGATGCCACGTGAACGGGTCACTCCTGAGCGCCCAGGCCTTTCCGACATAACATGTGCTGCGATCAGATGCAGGCACACCCGAATAGAACATGATTAGCCGGCTTGGATCTTTAGGATTCTCCAAGATGCAGGGCTCTTGTACCTGCTGCGACTGCCAAGTTGCTGCGGTTCTATCGACGATTCGCTCGCCTTTGACCCTTGTGTCGTTTTGAGCTTTGGCGATGGTTGTTAGCGATAGAACTACTACCAAACTCAGTACTGAAAATCGACCTGCATTTCTCATCGCGAAAACATTCCGAGTGTCGATGGCACTCATCTGCATGGGCCTCGGCTGCGATCGTCCCGTAGTTTCGGATACCGGCGGGTTGGCCAGCATCAAATTCCTGTGCCACGGACACTGAAGGTCGGGGTTAGGAAACTCCGCTGTACCGCTGGAGTACAGGCTGAGGCGTAGCCGCAGCAGAAGCAGCATGCCGCGCCCATTGTAGCCCCCACCGCCGCGCCGCGACGAACGAAAACCACTGCCCGCCGCTTCAACAGCCAACTAAAAGTCGTACCACAGCCCAAGGCCGGTCAACTGCTCGGAGTCGTTGAGAAACGAGAATTGCACCGTCTTGCCGTTGAAATAGTTCACCCCAAACCGCAGTAGGTGCCCAGGGCCGTAGCCCCGCCACTGCCAGCCCGCTTGCGCGGAGATGCTCCCTCCCCAGTTCACTTCCTGCCGCACATAGCCATGCACCGCCAGGAACGGCGAGCCGCGAAAACCTGTCGGTTCCAACTGGCTGCAATCCACCCCAAACTGAAAGATCCACGGCCGCGCTCCCCCATCGCGGTGAAACGCGTAGTCCGCTTCGGCGAATAGCCGCAGCGGCGGGCGGACGCGATACGCCACCCCCAGCGCGATCTCGTCGCGCACGTAGTTGATTCGCGGGTAGCCCGGGTTCTTGAGCAGAAACTCGTCCCCCAGGTGCGAGCTGATGTGATAGTAGCCCGTCTTCAGCTCCCATGGACCGTAACCAAAGGTCAACGGAAAGCCGCCGCGAAAGTCGGCCCCGCGCAGGTCCCATTCGTTGCGCGGGTCCAGTCGCGGAAACGCCGCTCCCTCCACATCAAGCTGAAATCCGCCGGGGCGCGGCCCATCGGCGCTGCCGTAACGCAACAGCCCCGCGTGCCCCCCCAGCGTGAAATCGGCGAAGCGGTTCGTGCCGCCGCTCACTTGCCAGTTGTAGATGGCCGACAGGCGCGGCTCGCGCGGCCCGGCCAGATAGTTGCGATAGATCAGCCCCGTCGGCACGACCTGCCAGGTCCACGCCGGCGCGTAATTGTCTGGGTAGTCTCCCGCGCAAAAGGTGCGGTCCGAGTAGTTCAAATCCAGATACTGCTCCGGCGCCGGCGCGGCGGCCGGTTGCGGCGGCGCGGCGATCTGCTCGCCAACCGAGCCGTATTGCGCGTCGATCAGCACCGGTTCGCCCAGCGACGCCGTTTGCGCAATCGCGGCGCGCGTCGGCGACAAACCGACAATCAGCAGCAATAAGCTGGCCGCGCAGCGACTCAATCGCCCGCTCCCGGAACTAGGGTTTCCCTACTCGGCGCGCGCGCCGCGGCGCGCGATCGGGGCGATACTCTAGCGGCGGCGCGCATGCCCTTCCAGGCGAGTTCTGCTGGCGCCGCTAGCGTTGTGCCGCAACGCGGCTAGATCAGCCCCTTCGCCATCAACTTCTGCGCCAGCTCTTCGGCCGAGGCCACCATCTCCCCCTTCTGCCGCGCCGGCAACGCGCGATACGCCGCCACGCGCGAGCCAGTGGCCGGCAGGTCGGCCACTTCCGCCAGCGGGATGATGTCTTGCGGCTTCTTCTTCGCCTTCAAGATGCCCGGCAGCGAGGCGTAGCGCGGCTCGTTCAAGCGCAGATCGGTGGTGATCACCGCCGGCAGGTCGACCGACACAATCTCCAGACCGCCATCCACCTCGCAGGTGACCTTGGCGCTCTTGCCGTCGGCCGCCACCTCAATCTGCGAGGCGAACGAGGCGTGCGGCCAATCTAATAGCTCCGCCAGCATCAGCGGCACCTGCCCGTTTTCGGCGTCGATCGCCAGTTTGCCCATCAACACCAGATCGGGGGCCTCCTTGCGCACGGCATGCGCGAGCGCATGGGCCGTTTGCAAGGCGTCCAGCGGGTCGGCGGCGTCCACGCGAATCGCCCGGTCGGCGCCCATGGCCAGCGCCGTTTGCAATTGTTCCGACAGCGCGGCCGGTCCCACCGTCAGCGCCACCACTTCCCCTGGGTGCTTCTCGCGCAGCCGCAGCGCTTCTTCCACCGCCAACTCGTCGAACGGATTCACCTCGTACTGCACCTGGTCGAGCACCAAGGCGCCGTCGCCGGTCAATCGCATCTTCGTGTCGCGCTGCGGGGTCCGCTTCACCGTGGCAATGAATTTCATCGTCGGTACTTCCTCCGTGGGCGGCGGCCACGCGATGGCCGTGGCCGGATCCGCCGCGATTGCTCAATAAAACGACACGCTCAAGCGCCAAGGCCTGAGCGTGTCGCAAACTGCTGACTATCGCCTCACGTCGCAACTGGTAGTCTGTCGATTGCTCAACAGAACTCTAGTCTTTGTACGACATGAGGATTTCTTCCGGCGTGTAATCCGCGATCGGGCACAGCGCCTTCCAGCCGTCTTGCTCCGCGATGGTCTGGCCCAACTTGGTGACGCTGCGGAAGTAGCTGTCGGTCACGCGCTTGCCGGTGATCCGCCGCGCCAAGTCCTGGCAGGCGATGTCGGCCGCGTCGCGCAGCACCTCGTTCTGCTGTCGTCCGCCCCACAAGGCGGTGCACAGCATCACCACGGCGTCTTGCAGCCGCTGCGAGATCTCCGCCATCCGGCACTGACGATCCGCCAGCGCCAACTGGTACTTGCTCATGGTGCCGCTGATGTCCAGCGGCGCCTTTTGCAGGAAGTTGATGGCGAACTCGGCATGCGCCTCCAGCTTGGCGGGCAAGGTCGGCATGGCCGGCTTCGGCGCCCGCCGCAACCGCTGCGACATCATCCACTTGCCGTAGTTCATCATCGGGCCGCGCAGCGCCCACAGATGCGCCGGGTTGGCCATGCTCGGCTTCTTGATGCCGGCCGATTGCAGCGCCCGTCCGATCGGTTCGAAGAACTCGACGCCGTGCTGCTTGACCATGCTCTTGAAGAACGCCATGCCGAGCATTTCGCCTTCGCCCTCGTAGATGCACGGGGCGAGGAACTCGTGCACGTTGTCGCCAAACAGGTGACCTTCCAGGAAGCTGCGGCCACCGTGCGTCTTCATGAAGTACTCAATGGCGGCGTGCTTCTGCGCTTCGCTGCCAAAGATCTTGGCGATGATGCACTCCATTTCGCCGCGATAACCCTGATCCAGCAAGCTGGCGCACCACTCGACCAGCGCGTCGGAGGCCACAATCAGCCCCGCCAACGAGCCCAATCGCTTCTGCACCAGTTCGCGACTCGAGATCGCCTGTCCGTACGTCTTGCGGAAGCGGGCCCACGGTACCATGCCGATTAGCATCCGCCGCATCATGCCCGCCGCGTTGGCGCACAGCGACACGCGACCCAGGTTCAACCCGTGATAGGCGATGGTCAAGCCGTCGCCGCGCTTGGGTTGCAGCAGGTTCTCCGCCGGCACATGAAAATCCTTGAAGATGATGCCGCGGTTGTACGCGCCGCGGATGGCGTACAGGCCGTACTTCTTCAGCCAGAAGTTCTCGCTCTCCTGCTCCGGCAGATCGACGATCAGCACCGCCGGCTTGTCCTTGATGAGGCACACCAGGCCAATCGTTCGGCCCGGCGTCACATTGGTGATGAACAGCTTCTCGCCGTTCACCACATAATGGTCGCCCTGCAACTCCGCGCGGGTGTGGAGTTGCGTCAGGTCCGATCCGGCCCCCGGCTCCGTCAGCGCGAACGCGCTCAACCGCTCGCCGCTGGCCAGTTTCGGCAAGAAGCGCTGCTTCTGCTCGGACGAGCCAAACGTGCGCACCGGATCGACGGCGCCGATGCAACCATGCACCGAGGCCAGACCCGCCACCGTGGCTTCCAGCATCGCCATCTTGGTGATGAACGGCGCGAAGGCGGCGAACGGAGCCCCCGAACCGCCGTATTGCTTGTCAACCAACAGCCCCCAGTAGCCGGCGCCACCCAAATCGTTCAGGCAGGCGTCGGTGATCTTGCCTTCGTCGTTGTACAGCGTCTTGGCGTCGCGATGACGTCGGACCACGTTCATCGAGTCCGTCATCACCTTGTCGATTTCCGGCGCGACCTTGGTGGGCTGGCTCGCGAACAGATCGACCGGCAACTCCGCGTCCCATACCGCCCGGTGAATCGGGCTAGCGGTGGTGCGGAACTTGAACAAGTCCTCCACCTGATCGTCTGCCTTGTCGATCGCCCCCGTCCGACGCGCCTCCTCCGCGCTCTTGCCGCCGAGCTTCAAGGCCGTCTCGGCGAACGACTCCTTCTCCTCAACATGCGCGCCGTTGGCGCCTTGCGATTTCAACTCGGCATCCGCTTCGGTTCTGGTTGACATGTGCCTTTACCCTTGGAGTTTGCGGACAGAACAGACTCAAGAGGCCTCGCGGGGCGAGTTTCGAGAGCCGGTTGTGTCGCTGAGTAATAAAGCGAACGAGCCGTGCCACTACGCCAATTGGCGTAGGGCGCGGAACAAATTGGTTCACGGCCGCCGGCGGCGACCCCCTCAAGGAAACGGTCTATCGTAAGCTGACGCCGCCACGGCCACAATCAACCGGCCCTGGCGGAACCAGACTGCAAGTAAATTCGAGCGAGTCCCCCTACCAACTAGACTCGCTCGAAAATCGTGGCGATTCCCTGACCGACGCCGATGCACATCGTCGCCAGACCGGTGTTCGCGCCTCGATCGATCATGTTATGAATCAAGGTGGTGGCGACTCGTGCGCCGCTGGCCCCCAACGGGTGACCAATCGCGATCGCGCCGCCGCGTACGTTCACTTTGTCTTCGTTCATCTTCAGCATCCGCATGCAGGCCAATGCCTGCGATGCGAACGCCTCGTTCAGCTCGATCAGATCAATGTCTTCCAGCTTCATGCCCGCCCGCTCCAGCGCCTTCTTGGTCGCCGGCACGGGGCCGGTCCCCATCACCGCCGGATCGACGCCGGCGATGGCCGTCGCGCGAATCCGCACCAGCGGCTTCAGCCCCAGCGCCTTGGCCTTCTCCTCGCTCATCACCAGCATCGCCGCCGCGCCGTCGTTCAGCGGCGAGCTGTTCCCCGCCGTCACGGTCCCCATCCCCGGCACGAACGCCGGCTTCAGCGTGGCCAGCGACTCGGGCGTGCAATCGGGCCGCACGCACTGGTCAATTTCCAAAAGCATGCGCTCGCCGTTCTCGTCCTTGCCCCAGACCGGCACGATCTCTTTCTTGAACTCTCCCTTGGCATGCGCCGCGGCCGCCAGTTGATGCGATCGCGCCGCGAAGGCGTCTTGCTCCGGCCGGCTGATGCCTTGCGACATCGCCAAAAACTCCGCCGTAAAGCCCATGCCCAGCGCCCCCTTCGAGGTGCGATGAAACAGCTTGGGGTTGGGGTCGGCGCCGGCGTCCATCGGAAAATGCTGCATGTGCTCGAGGCCCCCCACTACCTGGCAATCTTCCGCCCCGGCCAATATCGAATGCACCGCCTGATTCAACGCCTGCAGCGCCGAGCCGCACAGCCGATTGACCGTCGTCCCGCCCGACTCGATCGGCAAACCCGCCATCAGCCCAATGCAGCGGGCGGCGTTCATGCCTTGCTCGCCCACCTGCTGGGTGTTGCCCATCACAATGTCTTCGATCGCCGTGGGGTCGATGCCGCTGCGCGCGACCAGCGCCTTGACGACCTGCACCGCCAGATCGTCCGACCGCACATCGCGGTAGGCGCCCTTGTCTTTGTGGGCGCGGCCCACCGCAGTTCGCACACAGTCGACAATCACCGCGTTCTTCATCGCTTCTCTCCACGCTCGGGCCGCGCGGCCCGCGAAAGTTTTCAAATTTTGTTGCGCAGTTGTTTTTTGCTCGGACTCGGTTTAGCCGTAGAAGCCGCGACCCTTGGCCGCCAGATCCAACAGCATCGGCGTTGGTTTGGCCCGCTCGCCCAGCGACTCCAGCGGCTTGAGCAACTCCACGATCTTGGCGGCGCCGATCTGATCCGCCCAGAACAACAGGCCCCCCTTGAACGGTGGGAACCCGGTGCCAAAGATCAGGCCCAGGTCCACATCGCGCGGGTCGCGCACCACCTTCTCTTCCAAAATACGCGTCGCCTCCAGCACCATCGGCAGGAAGAGTCGGTTCTGGATCTGCTCGGTGCTGAACTTCAGCCCCTGCGCCCGGCGATGCGGGCCGACGATGGTCTCTAGCTCGGGATCGACCTCGCCCTTTCCCTTCTTGCCGCCGCCGTACTTGTAGAAACCGGCGCCCGTCTTCTGGCCAAACCGCTTCTTCTCCACCATCGCGGCCAGGATCGGCGAGTTGACCACCCGATCCGGGAACGACTCATACATCACATGGCCGGCGTAAAACGCGGTGTCGATGCCCACCACGTCGTACAACGTGAGGGGTCCCATCGGCATGCCGAATCGTTGCGCCGCCTTCTCGATGGCGGCCATGTCGGCGCCGTCGAGCATCAGTTCCAGCGCCTCGTTCATGTATGGCAGCAACAGGCGATTGACCAAAAAGCCCGGCCCGTCATTTACCACGATCGGCGACTTGCCAATGCCCTTGGCGTACGCCACCGCGGTGGCCACCGTCTCGTCGCTGGTCTTGGGGCCGCGAATCACTTCCACCAGCGGCATCTGCCGCACGGGGTTAAAGAAGTGAATCCCGCAGAAGCGATCCGGATGCTTGAGTCCCTCGGCCAGTCGCGCGATCGGAATCGTCGACGTGTTCGTCGCCAGAATCGCCTCTGGTCCCAATAGTGGCTCAACCCGCGCGTACAGTTTCTTCTTGATGTCCGGGTTCTCGATCACCGCCTCGATGACCAGATCGCAACTCTTGAACTCGTTGTCCAGTGTGGTGGCGTTCACCAGCGGCGCGTTCTCCAGCATCTTCGGCCCGCTGGGGCCCTTCAGCTTCTTGTCGAACGACACCTCTTCCAAAATGCCGCGCACCCCCTTCTCCAGGGCCGCGGTCATCGCGTCGTTGATCGTGACCGGAATCTTCTTACGCACAGCGGCGGCGGCAATGCCCGCCCCCATGATGCCCGCCCCAAACACGCCCACCGACTTGATCGGCCGCGGCTTGATGTCGGTCCGGTCGATGCCGGTGTCCTTCTTGTTGCGGTCCATCAACAAGAAGACGTTGATCAGCGAGCGGTTGATCGGCGTGCCGAACAAGTCGGCCATGCCATTGGCTTCGGCCTCGCACGCTTTTTCAATCCCTTCGCCCGCCACGCCGACCATGGTGTTCAAGGCGGCGATCGGCGCCGGATAGTTCCCCTTGGTCTGACCGCTGATGAACGCGTTGGCCGTGACCGCCAAAAAGCCCAACTCGGTGCTGTCCAGCGGCAACGGACCGCTCCACGTCTCGCGATCCTTGAGATATTGCTTTGACTTCTGCTCCGCCCGCACCAAGCCAATTGCGGCGGCTTGCAGCTTGTCGGTCGCCACCACATCCGAAACCAGCCCCATGTTGTACGCCGTCCGCGCGTCGACCGGCTCGCCGCTGGCGATCATCTCGATCGCGTTCCCCAGACCGATCATCCGCGGCGCGCGGGCAGTCCCCCCCCAGCCAGGAATAATGCCAATCTTCACTTCCGGAAAACCAATCTGAGCGCGCCGGTCGTCGGCGATTAGCCGACGATCGCACCAGCAAGAAATCTCGGCGCCGCCACCCAGGCAGATGCCGTCGATCGCCGCCACGGTGACAAACGGCGTCTTGGAAAGTCGTTGAAATAGCTTGCGTCCGCCGGTGCACATCTCGTACACCTGCTCCCGCGTGATGTCTTTGGCCGCCGCGAACTCGGTGATGTCGGCGCCCGCAATGAACTGCCCCGGCTTGCCCGAACGAATAATCAGCCCGGCCAGGTCGGTCCGCTTTTCCAACTGGTTCAGGTGCGCGTCGAGCTCTTCCAGCACATGGCGCGAGAACACGTTGGCGCCTTTGCCGGGCGCGTCGAACGTCAGTTGGGCGATATCGGGCTCAGGAAACGATAGTTGAATCGTGGGTTCGCTCATGCGAAACGTCACCTTGCGTTAGAAGCGATCCGGGGCGGGAGTGCGTGGCACGCGCTAGGGACACCCTTGTTGCTTCGCCGGGCGCCGCGCGTGCGCGTCTTGACTGAGTTCGTTTATAGCACGCGCCCAAAGCCGCCGGCCAGCATCCAGCGCAACCAATTCCTTTTATAATGCCCATTGGAAATTTTAATGATATGCCGCCAAATGCGTGTTACAGCAAGCGCCGCTTGCCGACAAACGCCGCACTAATGCGGGGATCGCGCGGTCTCGCAGCGCTGTCGCGCCATCGGTATTGCGCTCACGTTGACTTGTCGCCTGCGCTTCGGCGGCGCGCAACGGCGCTCAGATAAATGACAGGCGCGGCCGCCTATTGCGCGGCGAACCGCCGCTTCCACCGCGCTACACGCTCGTCGCGCGAGATGGCGTCTGCTGGCTCATACGGAATCTCGTCCGCTAGCGTCTGCTCCAGCGCCAATAGCGCCGCCCGGCGGATGCTTTCTCGATCATCGAGCATCCGAGCTAGCGCCGCGGCGAACTGTGGATCGGCCAACTCACCCAGCGCTTGCGCCACCGCCAGGCGAATGTCGGCGTCGTCGCTGTGGCTGTATCGCTCCAGCGCCGCGCCCCCGGCTGGCTCGCCAAGCTGCGTCAAGCTGATGGCCGCGGCCAACCGCAACCGCGGGTCGTTCGACTCCAGCGCCACGAGCAGCGGCGACACATCCGTTAGTGGCCCGCACCGCCCTAGCGCCTGCGCGGCGGCCCGCGCCACGTCGGGCGAGTCGCTTAGCGCCGCCGCTAGCGCTGGTTCATGCGCCGGCAAGGGATGCGCGCCAAGATAGTCGCACGCCTCGCGCCGTACTTCGGCCTCCGTGTGCGCTAGTCCCGCATACGCCAATCGCATCGCCGGATCGCTCGTGCTGCCGCCGACGATCTTCCAGACGTTCAGCCACACTACCGCGTCGCGCTCGCGCGGCATGATCTCGGCCAGCCGCCGCAGCGCGAGCGGACCGGCCTCATCGACCGTCGCCAGCGCGGCAAGCTCGCTCGACGCACGCCGCCGCTCGTTTTGGTCGCCGTCCTGCATGCGCGCCAGTAGTACATAGCGCCGATCCAGCGCCGGCAACACCTCGCGATAGAGCGCCTCCGGCAACGGGGCGTCCGACAACCCGGCAACTGCCTCCAACGCCGGCAGCAGCGCCTCGCCCCCTGCGGCAAGTTCTTCGTTGATTGCGCGCTGTTCATCGGCGCCCTTGGCCAGCGCTAGGCGCTCCAGTAGTTCCCGCGTTTGTTGCAGTTCCTCGGCGCCGATCGCGCTATCGCCACGCCCTCGCCTCGCGCCCACGTCTGGCAACTGCGCCATCGGCGCGGCGCTCGCTAGTTGCGCTCGCAACTCGGCGATCATCTCCGCGCGGCGTTCCACCGGCGCCGTGGCCGAAAACAACTTCGCCTCCGGCCAGATTGCCGTCAGTCGCTCGGCCGCCCGCTGCCGCGTCACCAGCGCCGCATGCGCGCACGCCGTCAGCAAAATCTCTCCCCCACGTTCAAGCGGCCACTGGGCCACCGCCTCGACCACCGCCACCTCGACCTCGGGGCTTTGGTCCTTGAGCAGTTGCGCGGCCAGCACCTGCGCGTCGCGGCTCGGGGTCTTGGCGAGCGACGCCGCCACCGACTTGCGCACTCGCCACGAGCGATCGGTCGCCAATTCCAAAATTTCCTCATGCGCGCCGCTGGCCGCCAGAGCTTCGACCGCCGCCGCGCGGATCAACTCGCCAGAGTCCTTGAGCTGCGCGCGCAACAGCGACCGCGCCTGGTCGCTATCCACCTGTCCCAGCGCCCGCGTCGCGGCCAACCGCGCGCCAAAATCGGTGTCGGTGAGCGATGCCGCCAACATGTCCGCCGCCCCTTCCGGCGCGCAGGCGGCAATCGCCGCCAGCGCCGCTTTGCGCGTGTTGATGTCAGGATCGGCCCGCAGATCGCAAACCTCAATCGGCAAATCCTTTCCCCGCGCCGCGCAGTATTGCGCCGCCGCCTTGCGCGGCTCGACAGGCTTCGCGCGCGCCGCCTCGACGATCGCCGCCGCCGGTATCTCGATCGCTAGCTCGGTGGCCACCGCAATCGCCTCGGCGTGCGCGCCGCCGTCGTATCCTTCGCGTGCCGAATCGCAAAGCGGCGCCAACAGTTCCCAGTCGGCCGTCCCTTCGCGCTCGACGATCTCGCCCAGCGCCTCGATGGCGGCGCAGCGCCGATTGGTCTCCAACTGCGCGTCGCTGCCCACCGCCAACAAGCGCTCGCGCGGTACGACTTCGCCAATCCGCGCCAGTCCAATCACGGCGTCGGCCGCCGCGTATCGGTCGCTGCCGTCCGCCACCTGTCGCAACAGCGCGGCGTCTGGCGTTTTCAGCGCTTGCTCCAATTGCTCATGACGCCAGCGGTGTTCGGCGATTTTGCCGCCGGCGGCGGGCGGCGTTGGCCACCAACGTCCGGCGGCAAGTTGCTTGGCCAGCGCGGCGCTCGGTTCGGTCGGCGCGTCGGGTTGCGCGGCCTTGTCGACGGGTGGCTCCGCCGGCGCGTCGCTGGCAGCCTCGGGCGGAACATTCTTGTCCGTCGCGTCGGCCAAGCGCTTGAGGTCAGGCAGCGAACTGCAACCGGTCCAACAGGCGACCAGCGCCGCTATCAGGCAATGAGAAAAGCGCTTCTGGCAGGTTCGCTTGACTGAGGCCACGGCACATCCTTTTGCCTGGCTGGCGATCGCGGCACATTACCGCTCGTTCGACGATCTCGTTCCTCGGCGCTCCATCCTGGCCGACCGGCCCGAGGCTACGGAGCCGGCGGGCTGCATGCTCTTGGCCACCACTTTCGCGAGATTAGTGATCCACTCGTGCACTTCTGGTTGGCGTCCCGCCGGTGGATTCGTTTCGTCGGCGATTTGCTGCAATAGCTTTTGTACTTGTTGTCGCCGCTGCGCGTCGCGCACGCCCCCCCGCTCGGCGTGTCCCTGCACGCCAATCAAGGCCGCCACGCGCAACGTGTCATTGGTGTCGTTGGCGGGCAACTTGGGATCAAGGAACTTCAGCAACGTCGGCAGCGCCTCGGCGAGCGCCACCGCCCCTTGTCCGCGCGCGTTCGGCTCGGTCTGATTCAAATCGCCCAACATCAGCAAGGCGTTGTAGCGCACAATCGTGTCGTAGCCCGCGTCCTCTACGATTTCGGTCAACATCGGCAGCGCGATTTCTTTCACCAGCCGCGCCTGCGCGGCGCCTTGCCGATCTTTCAGTTTTTGCTTGAAGAGCGAGCGGATGGCCGGCAGTTTGTTGCGCAATTCGTACCGCGTGAGCTGGGCGAAATGCCACTTCCAATAGGCGTCAAAGGTTTGCTGATCGGCGACGGACCCACTGCGAACCATCGCCTCGGCCTGTGCCTTGGCCGCGCGATAGCCCCCTTGGGGCTCGGCGACCTGCATTTCTTTCCAGTTGGCCGGGCGCTTTGCCGCCTCCTGGGCAAGCGCGCCGCTGGCGCAGATCGTCAGCGTCCCAGCCACGGCCCATGAGGCCACACGATATGTGAAATGCGATCTCACCAAGAATCGACTCACGACTGCCGTCATGCTCGCTTGTTCCATCCGCGGCGATCTCGCCCGCAAGCGATTCGCCAAGTCGACGCGCAGCCCAAAGAATAAGCGCTGCCAGCGCCGAGCCAAAACTTCTGTTCCGATGCACCAAACTAGACGAGGGGCCGGAATTCTACTTGCCGCGGCGCGTTCTCACCAAGCCCGCCCCATTCGCCAACATGCTGGCGCTTTCTCCAGGCGGCAACGCCTTGTCGGCAAAGCACTTCCGTATTGGTCAGCCTATCCCGCCCCGGTCGCTGCTGTCAAGTTCCTGACGCTCTTGCCGGTAAGTGCCCCGCCAGTCTGAACCCTAAACCCGCTCGACAGTTGCGCATTGCCGTTGCGCGCGGGCCCCATGCCGCGAGCGCCATTGGGGGTCTGATACAATCGTCACCCATCCTACAGCCGACCCGTGCCGATCACGCTGGCCCCCACACGAGAATTGGGTGACCCTCCTCTATCAAGACCCGCGATTTCAAGAGCACGACACCGGGCGGCATCCCGAACGGGCCGAGCGCGTGCTCTATGTCGCGCGGCAGCTAGAACGCGTCGGCCTCGACCAGCGCTGCGTCCGACCCGTCTGGCCCGCCGCTTCGCTCGACCAGATCGGCCGCGCTCACGAACCCGCCTATATCGATTCGCTCCGCCGCTTCATCGAATCGGGACAGCGCCGGCTGGAAGCCGATACCGTTGTTTGTCCCGCGTCGTTCGACGTGGCGCTACTGGCGGCCGGCGCCGCCTGCGATGCCGTGCGCCGCGTTGTCGCCGGAGAAGATGCCACCGCCCTCTGCCTCGTCCGCCCGCCTGGCCATCACGCGCTGGCCGATAGCGCAATGGGCTTTTGCCTGTTCAACAATGTGGCCATCGCCGCGCGCCTGGCGATCGACGAACTCGGCCTGGCCCGCGTGTTGATCGTCGATTGGGACGTGCATCACGGCAACGGCACGCAGGCCGCGTTTTGGACCGATCCGGCCATCGGCTTCTTCTCGATCCACCGCTGGCCGTTTTACCCCGGCACCGGCGACCATGACGAAACCGGTTCTGGTCCAGGTCTCGGCGCCACCCGCAATCTGCCGGTCGGCTATGGCACGCCCCGCGCGGCGTATCTGGAAAAATTCCGCGCCGCGCTCGAAGACTTCGCCGGCCACATGCGCCCCGAGTTGGTGATTGTCAGCGCCGGCTTCGACGCTCACCGCGACGATCCGGTCGGCTCGCTCGACCTGGAGACTGAAGACTACATCGAACTGACTCGCATCGTCCGTGATGTCGCCGCCGTTCGCGCCGCCGGGCGGGTGGTCAGCGTGCTCGAAGGAGGCTACAACACGTCTGCGCTGGCCGGCTCGGTCGAACTCCACTTGCGCGAACTCTTGGCAACGGATTGAAGGATTTCTGTATGAGTCTGTTACCGGGGCTCCCTGGCCTGAAGAAGGGTCAGTTTGCAACGATACTCGCCGATCCGCCGTGGCGGTTCCAAAACCGCACTGGCAAAGTCGCGCCAGAGCACAAGCGCCTGCGTCGCTACCATACGATGGACATCGACGAAATCTGCGCCATGCCGGTTGAGGAGCATGCCGCCGCCAAGTCGCACCTTTATCTCTGGTGCCCCAATGCGCTGTTGCCTTGGGGCCTGCGCACGATGGAAGCCTGGGGATTCAAGTACAAAGGCAACATCGTCTGGCACAAAATCCGTAAAGATGGCGAACCCGATGGACGCGGAGTCGGTTTTTATTTTCGCAACGTCACCGAGTTGATTTTGTTCGGAATTCGTGGCTCGTTGCGTACGCTTCCTCCGGGTCGGCGGCAGGTGAATCTGTTCAAGACGCGCAAGGAAGAACATTCCAAAAAACCCGATCAGCTCTACGAAATCATCGAAGCATGCAGCCCGGCGCCCTATTTGGAACTCTTCGCGCGCGAGCGGCGCAAAGGTTGGACCCAGTGGGGCGACGAGCTAGACACCTACCTGCACACTCGGCCCATCCACAAGGCCTACAACGGGCATGCGCTTCAAAGATCGGCTCGATAGCAATTCATGCCCATGCCGACGAGCAGTAGCGGACACCCGCCGGCGCCGCCGCCATCGACTTTCGGAATCAGCTTGTCCCAATGCGTTGTCGAGTTGCCGTAGGCCGGTCCTTTGCCCAATTGCGCGAACAAGGTCTGCAACTCGCTCAATCGGGTGATGATGACCCCAATCGAAAGCACATGCAGATTGCGCAGCAGACGAAAGTTGTTCAGATCGCGGTCATAGAACTCGGTCTTGTTGTTCCATTCGACTTCAATGGCCACATGGTTCTTGAAGTTGTCGATCTTGTGCGTCGGGCTGGGCGTCTCCACTCCGTCCACCACAATGCGCGTGTCAAAGCGTTTTTCGCTCCAACCACGCTTCTGCAAGAATCCGTCCAGCCGCGCCGGAATCGGCGATCGGCCTCCTCCGGGCGTCAAAATTGCGGTCTTGGTGAGCCAGAACTCATCCAGGCAGGCCATCAGATCGTTCCACTCAGCGGGAAAATCCGTGGCCAACACCGCCGACGCATGTTCGCGCTCGTCGAAGGTGAATTTTCCTCGCAATGAACTTGGTATCTTGTCGAGTCCCATGCTGTAGCATGGTGTCCAACTCGATCCTCACCGTCAACCTTTGCAATGTTTGCCTTGCTTGGCTTCGTATCCTTCGCCTAACTACCAACCACCCATGCCAACCAATCTCACCACCGACGCCGCCGAACTGCTGGCCGATGTCGACGCCTTTTGCCAGGAGCTGCGCCCCGTTGAAGAGCTCTGCTACTTGGAGCATCGGCCCAACGACGAAATCATCCCCCTCGCCAAAAAATACAACCTGCTCGGCATGCCTGTCCCCGTCGAGTACGGCGGCCGTGGCGCCGGCGCCGTCGCCTATGCCCGCGCCCTCGTCCGCATCGGCCGCGAAGGGACCGGCGTCCGCACCTTCTTCTCCGGGCAGACCTCCATCGGCCAGTACCCGATCCTGCGCTACGGCAATGCCGATCAAAAAGAGCGCTACCTGCCGCGTTCGACCGCCGGCGAGTTCATCCTCGCCTTCGGACTCACCGAGCCAGACGCCGGCTCCAACCCCTTGGAGCTCACCACCACCTATCGCCGCGAGGGAGAGCACTTTCTGCTCTCGGGCGTCAAATATCTCATCTCCAATGGCAGCATTGCCAATGGCGTGATCGTCTTCGCCTATCCCGCCGACAAAACCGGCGACCAGCGCCGCATGAGCGCCTTCATCGTCGAGACCACCGGCAGCACCTTCGCCGCCGAAGAACTGCACTCCAAGCCGGGCATGTTCACCGCCAACACCGGCATGTTCGAGATGACCAATCATCCGGTCCCTGTCGCCAATCTCTTGGGGCAGGAAGGCGACGGCTTTCGCATCGCCATGGGCACGCTCGTCTCTGGTCGGTTGAGCGTGGCCTCTGGCTGTCTCGGCGTGATCGAAGATTGCCTGGCCGAGGCGCTCGACTACAGCCGCACCCGCCGCCAGCACGGCAAGGAGATTGGCCGTCATCAGCTAGTGCAGGAGCATCTCGCCATGATCGAAATGGGGCGCGCCGCCAGCGATGCGCTCGTCGAGCGCGCGGCCGAGGCCAAGCAGGCCAGCGATGCCAATCTGGCCGATCAAGCGCTGGCCACGCAGGCCGACCTGCAAGTGGCCAAGGCCAAGTTCTTTGCCACCAACGCCGCCTGGGACGCCGCCGACCGCGCGGTGCAAGTCTTCGGTGGCCGCGGTTGGTCAGAGCTATATCGCGTCGGCCGTCACCTGCAAGACGTGCGCGTCTGCCGCATCTACGAAGGAACCGACGAAATCATGAAGCTCAAGATTGCCTCGTCGCTCCTCGGCAAGGATTTTGCCGCCTTCAAATAGCGCGGGCCTTCAGCTCGCGCGGCGCTCTTCACCTCGATCGCGCACCTTCGCGCGACTCTCCAGCTTGCGCCGTCGGCAAATGATTTCTTTCCGGCAGAATGCCGATATTCGTTCACAAGCGCATCCATTCTCTCTTCGCCGGAAGAAACATGTCGCACAATCTGCTGGTCGTTTGCACCTATACCGCCGGGTCGCCCTACGAAGCCGAGGCTCGCCAGCTTGCCGAAACCGCCGCGCAGTTTGGCTATCCTATGCGCGCCATCGCGGTGCCCGAGCAAGGCGACTGGTGGCGCAACGTCGGCATCAAGCCCAGCTATGTGCTGGAAATGCTCGAGTCGCATCACGGCCCGCTGCTGTTTCTCGATGCCGATTGCCTCATCCTCCAGCCGCTCGACGAGTTGCTGGCCATGCTCGACCACTGCGACCTCACGGTCAAATATCGTCCTGGCAACTGTCTCTCGGCGCTGTTCAACGCCGCCGTCCTCCTGGTCCGCCGCACGCCAGCCACCACCACCGTGATTCGCACCTGGGCAGAGCGCGGCCGCGACTACGCCCATCTGCATCGCTTCTCCGAGCAAGGCTGCTTCGCCGAAGGCATGCTCTATGCCCAGCGCGAGCTGCGCTTCGCTCCGTTGCCCGAAAAGTTTCACATGTTTCCCGCCAAGCCGGCTGGCGGATCGCCCCCCGGCTGCGTGATCCTGCACAACAAAACCTCCAACAAGGTCCGCTCCACGGCGCTGCCTGCCACGCCGCCGGCGCAGCCTTGCCAGCTTGCGCCAGATGTTCACGTCGTCAGCGTCGGCCCCGCGCAGGCCGCGCAGGTCGTCGGTCTGCCAATGGCGGGCGTCCCCGCGGCGCAGCAAGACTTCTCCGAGTATGCCTCTCGCTTCGGCGTCGGCCGCTTCTGGTCGATCACGCCCAATGGCGCCGGGCACGATCCGCATCAAATCGAACATGCCAAGGTGCTGGCGATGCGCAAGATGTTCGCGCAGTTCCCGGTGGGGGCCCGCGTGATCCTTTGCGACCACGACACCGTGTTTCTTCGCAATCCGCAGCGACTCGCCGATGCCGTCCAAGGCGTCGATATGGCGCTGGCCTGGCCCGATGTTCCCGGCGCCTTGCCGCATACGCAAGCCATCGCGATTCGCCTCACCGATGGTTTGCGCGATCGCCTGCTGATCGATCTCGAGCGCACGCACGCGCGGCTATTGCACGAACACGTGCCCGGCGAGGCGTTGCCGCTGGCCTTGGCCGAAGTGGCCCGCCGCGCCGACGACGGCCTGCGCGTGGTCCATCTGCCCGGACACACGGTCGCCGACCTGGCCGAGGCCACGCCCGATACCGTGGCGTTGTCGGTGCGCGGCGAACTGAGCAGTATCACAGGAGAGACGACATGTCCCACGGTCTTCACCTCGCGAATGACGCTGCCGGCCACGGCGCTGGCTCACTAAACGTGACGCTCGTCGCGCCGACGCCCGGTCCGTCTGCTGCCGCGCCGGTCGCGCCGCTGGTGCAGCGCCCCACGCACCACACCCCCGCCAGCCGCGCGATTCCGCTGGCCAGCGGCCTGCGCTACGATCAACTCCTGGCCTACATCGCCGAGCGGCCCTCTCTCTCCATCCTGGAAATCGGCGTCGCCCGCGCCGCCAACACCATGCGGATGCTGGCCTTCGCCGATTGGCTAGGCGGCAAGCCGCGCTACACCGGCATCGACCTGTTCGGCTCGCTCACCGATCAGCAGTTCGAGCAGTCGTATTGCAGCGCCAACAAGCGCCCCATGTCACGCGACGCCACGCTGGCCAACCTGCGCCTACTGCTGGGAGACGACATCGCTGGCCGCATCGAACTCCTCGAAGGGCTCAGCCACAATGTCCTCCCCCGCTTGCTCGCCCGCGGGCGCAAGTACGACCTCATCTTCATCGACGGCGGCCACTCCTACGAAGATGTCTCCAGCGACTGGCTAAGCTGCCAACAATTGCTCGCGCCCGGCGGAACGATCGCCTTCGACGACTATCCCAATTGGGGCGTCGGCCCCACAGTGGCCGAGATCGACCCCGCCCGCTGGCAGGTGCGCGTGCTGCCGCAGCGCGACAGTTTCCAGAACCATCGCACCGACGAAGATCCCTCGCCCGTGCGGCATCATCAATTGGTCGAAGCGCGGCGCCGCGCCGGCTAAAGCGCCAGCGCCACAGGGGAAAACCATGACCTCACATTCCATCGCCGCGCCACGTTTGGATTCCAATAGCGCCGCGACCATCTCCTGGTCCACGCTCTACGGTCATCGCAAGCGCGCCGCGCGCCGCCTGGGCGACGTCTACGATCTGCCGCTTGCCAAGCGCGTCCGCGATCTGCTGCTGGGCGAACTCGGCGAACTCTCCAATACCGTCGCCCGACCCGCCGTGCTCGAGGTCGGCGCCGGCGATCGCTCGATGGGCCTGTCGATCGCCGAGCGGTTTCCGCTGGTCGGCTATCAATCGCTCGATATCGACCCCCAGGGCAACCACGACTATCACGATTGGAGCGAGGTCGATCGCCAGTTCGACGCGGTCTTCGCCTTCGAGGTCATCGAGCACCTGCCGATCGAGGCGATTCCTGGCTGGCTCGACCAGATCGCCACGCGGCTGGCGCCGGGCGGCCGCCTGTTGATCAGCACCCCCAACACCTATTATCCCCCCGCCTACCTGCGCGACGCCACGCATCGCACCCCTCTCTGCTACGACGAACTGGCCGGGCTCGTCTCCGCCGCCGGCCTGGAGGTCGATCGCGTGGTCCGCATCTATCACGATCCGGTGCATCGAAAACTGCTCAAGCGATTCGCCTTTGGCTGGCTGTTTCGCTTGCTTGGTTTCGACTATGCCCGGCAGATCGTGCTGGTCGCCCATCGCAGCGCCGAGCCGTTGTCCGCCGCAGTCGAGCACCGCGCCGCCGCCTGAGCCGACCGTGCCACGCCTTCAACACGAGCGCACTCAATGTCGTCCATCTCTCCACCAGCAGCCCCACCCTTGATGCAGCCGCCACAGCAGTGGCGCGGTGGCGTGCGGATGTATCGCGAGCCGCTGATCACGCCGCAGCTAGAAATCGGCCAGTTCACCTATCATGGCGACGACCTTAAATACAAGACCTGGGCGCCCGGCGAAAAAATCATCATCGGCGCCTTCTGCTCGATCGCGCACGGCGTGTCGATCAACGTCGGCGGCGGCCACGGCCCCGAACTCGTCTCGACCTTTCCCTTTGACTACTTCTTTCTCAACCGCCCCAAGCCGCATCGCACCTATCGCACCACGCCCCACACCGTGATCGGCAGCGACGTCTGGATCGGCGCCTCCGCCACCATCCTAAGCGGCGTGCAAATCGGCTCGGGCGCCATCATCGGCAGTTGCGCGGTCGTCGCCAGCGACGTCGCCCCCTATAGCATTGTGGCCGGCAACCCGGCGCGCCCCATCCGCTGCCGCTTCGAGTCCCCCGTGGTCGAACGCCTGCTACGCATCGAGTGGTGGAATTGGGACGAAGCCACAATTCGCTCCCGGATCGAATGGTTCTATCGCCCCATCGCCGATTTTCTCGCCGAGTTCGATCGGCCCCAGGCCGCCGCCTGACTCGCTCGGCGGGCACACGATCCCTCCCACCCCTCTCGCGCAAGAATTCGCGCTTGGCATGCGCCGACAGAACAGCTATGATTTTGTCGTGCCAAAATAAACGTTTAGGTCAGTCAAAATCGAAAGCGCTCCATGCGACGCGCACTGCCCCTGCTTGGGTTACTGCTTGGACTTCTTCTGTCGGGCTGCGCCAAGGACGCTAGCCACTACAGCGAGTCCGCCACCTACCAAGGCGCCGGACCCATTCGCGCCCTCTGCACCACCGGCATGGTGGCCGACATCGTACGCAACATCGGTGGCGACGCCGTCGCCGTCGATCAACTCATGGGCGCTGGCGTCGATCCGCATCTCTACAAAGCCTCGACCGGAGACGTCGAGCGCCTGAGCTCCGCCGACGTGATCTTCTATTCCGGCCTGCATCTCGAGGGCAAACTGGCCGAACTCTTCGATCGTATGGCCCATTCCAAGCGCGTCGTTGCCGTCGCTGATGGAATTCCCGCCGACCGGCTGCTCCCGGTCGCGGGCGGCCTTTACGACCCGCATGTGTGGTTCGATGTATCGCTCTGGCGGCTCGCCGCAGAGCACGCTCGCGACGAGCTAGCCCGCTTCGATCCCCCGCGCGCCGCCGAATATCGCCAACGCGCCGAGGCGTATCTGCGGAGCCTCGACGAACTAGATCAGTATGTGCGCGCCCGCGTCGCCGAACTGCCCGAGTCGCACCGCGTGCTCGTCACCGCGCACGACGCCTTTCATTACTTTGGTCGCGCTTATGGCCTGGAACTGAAACCAATCCAAGGGGTCAGCACCGACGCCGAAGCCGGTGTGCGCGAAATCAACGAACTAGTCCGCTACCTCGTCGATCACAAGATCAAGGCCGTGTTCGTCGAAACTAGCGTGAGCGAGCGCAATATCCGCGCGCTCGTCGAAGGTTGCGCCGCCTCGGACCACGAAGTAAAGATTGGCGGCGAGCTGTTTTCCGACGCCATGGGCAAGGCCGGCACGCCCGAGGGTACCTATGTCGGCATGGTACGGCATAATGTGGACACGATTGTCGCGGCGTTAAAATGAAAGCCCTTCGTCAGCACGCCCCGCCCGGGCCGCGGCGCCAGCCACAGCCTCCCCCCGCCATCAACATGCCTGCCTCGCAGCCACAACCACCGGTGATCGAAGTCCACGATATGACCGTGGCCTATCACCGCAAGCCCGTGCTGTGGGACATTGATCTCGTCATCGACCAGCCGCGTCTGGTCGGCATCGTCGGTCCCAATGGCGCCGGCAAGAGCACGCTCATCAAGGCCATCTTGGGGCTCGCTCCCTTGGCCAGCGGCTACGTGCGCATCCGTGGCGCCGCGGTCAGCGCCGAGCGCCGACAGATCGGATACGTGCCGCAGCGCGAGAGCGTCGATTGGGACTTTCCTGTCACCGCCATCGATGTCGTGCTAATGGGCACTTACGGCCGCTTGGGCTGGTTCCGTCGTCCCGGCAAGGCGCAGCGCCAACTGGCGCTTCAGTGCCTCGATCAGGTCGGCATGGCCGACTTCGCCACGCGGCAGATTGGCCAACTCTCCGGTGGACAGCAGCAGCGCGTCTTTCTGGCCCGCGCCCTGGCGCAGCAGGCCGACATTTATTTCATGGACGAGCCCATGGCGGGCGTCGACGCCGCCACCGAGCAGGTCATCTTTTCACTGCTTCAGCAGTTGCGCGCGCAAAACAAAACCGTGCTCGTCGTGCATCACGACCTGCGCACCGTGGCGCGCTATTACGAATATCTCATTCTGCTCAACATGGGACTTGTCGCCAGCGGCCCGGTCGATCAAGTCTTCACGCCAGAAAACTTGCAGCGCGCCTACGGCGGCAGACTCGCGGTGCTCGACGACGCCGCCGAGGCCATTCGCGCCCGAGAACGCAGCCCGTGATCAGCTACAACACCACCATCGTCCTGCTCGGCGCCAGTCTGCTCGGCGCTAGCGCCGGGCTGGTCGGCAGCTTCGCCGTGCTCCGCCGCCGCTCGCTGATGGGAGACGCGCTGGCCCATGCCGCGCTCCCCGGCCTGTGTATCGCGTTCCTCATCGTCGGCGGCCGCAACCTGCCGGCAATGCAACTGGGCGCGTTCGCCACCGGCGTCGCCGGCGTGTTGATTGTCGCCGGCCTGCGCCGCTACACCCGCATCAAAGAAGACGCCGCCATCGGCATCGTGCTCTCGGTCTTCTTCGGGCTCGGCATCGTGCTGGTGCGGCTGATTCAAAATCAAACCACCACCGGCAGCAAGGCCGGCCTTGACTCGTACATCTACGGCAAAACGGCCGGCATGATCGCCAGCGACGTTTATTTCATCGCCGGCGTCTCGGTCGTCTGCCTGCTCACGATCGCGCTCTTGTTCAAAGAGTTTCGCGTCGTCTCGTTCGATCCCGGTTTTGCCCACGTGCAGGGCCTGCCCACCTTCGCGCTAGACACCCTCCTCATGGCGCTCATCTCGCTGACCGTCGTGATCGGCCTGCCAGCCGTCGGCGTGGTGCTGGTGGCGGCGCTCTTGATTTTGCCCGCCGCCGCGGCCCGCTTTTGGACCGATCGCCTCGGCCGCATGGTCCTCTTGGCTAGCGCGCTTGGCTGGCTCATTGGCGCCGTCGGCGCGGCGCTCAGCGCGCGCTACAGTGGGCTGCCGACTGGCCCGGTCATTGTGCTTGTCGGCGCCGCGGTCTTCTTGTTCTCGGTGCTGCTGGCGCCGCGCCGCGGTTTTGTCGCCCGCGCACTGCGCCGGCAGTCGCTGCGGCGTCGCGTTGCCGATCAACAATTGCTCGAAAATCTCGCCCCGGCCGTCAATCGTGCGCTCGATCTTCCCCCCCTCTCGCCCGCTCAGCAGCGCCGCGCTCTGGGACAAGGTTGGATCGAGCAAGCCGCCGGTCGCCTGCGCCTCGCCGCGCCCGGCGCCCAGGCCGCCCAACAGGCCGCCCGCCGCAATGCCGCCTGGCGGATGCTCCTGCGCGACTATCCCGACCAGATTCCCGGCCTGTTCGATCTCGACTTCGACGAGGCCCGCCAAAACCTCACCCCCGATCTACGCGCGCAGCTAGAGCGCCGCCTCCTGCTTGCCGGAGCCGCGCCATGAACGACGCTTGGTTTGGCCTCTCCGAGTCGATCCTCTGGACAATCCTCGTCGCCGGCATCTCCAACACCTCCTGCGCGCTGCTCGGCTGCTACCTCGTGCTCCGCCGCCTCAGCCTGCTCGGCGACGCCATCAGCCACGCCGTCCTGCCGGGCATCGTGCTCGCCTATCTGCTCACCGGCACGCTCGGCGCCGTGCCGATCATGATCGGCGCCGCCCTGTTTGGCGTCCTCACCACGCTGCTGACTGCCACACTTCGCGATCAAGGCAGCGTGCCAGAAGACGCCGGCATGGGCGTCGTCTTCACCTCGCTCTTTGCGCTTGGCGTCATCCTGCTCACCACCTTCGCGCACGATGTGCATCTCGATGTCGATTGCGTGCTCTATGGCCTCTTGGAGTTCATTCCGCTAGACACCGTCAGCTTCGCCGGCTGGGAGATTCCGCGGGCACTCGGCGGCATGGCGCTCACGCTCTTGTTGGTGCTGATCTTCGTCTTCGCCCTCTGGAAAGAGCTTAAGTTGGTATCGTTCGACGATTCCCTGGCCACCGCCATGGGCTTTAGCGCGACCGGTCTGCACTATTTTTTGATGTCGATGGTGGCCATCGTTACTGTCACTTCGTTCGAGGCGGTTGGTTCCATCCTGGTGATCGCCATGCTGATCGTGCCCGCCGCCACCGCGCAGTTGCTCACCGATCGTCTGCGCTCGATGCTCATTGGCGCCGTGCTGGTCGGTTGGATCGCCGCCATTGGCGGCGCCTTGGCGGCCACCTGGCTCAACACCAGCGTCGCGGGCATGATGGCCGTGGTCGCCGGCCTCCAGTTCGCGCTGGCCGTGTTCTTCGCGCCCCGCTATGGATTGGTCAGCCGCGCGCTGCACACGCTTTCGCTGACATTGCGTATCTATGGCGAAGACGTTTTGGCCACCCTCTACCGCCAGGAAGAAGAACGAGCCTCAGACGCCGAACCTGTCGCCGTGCCGGTCTGGGAAATCAGCGCGGCCGGTCGCGGGCCGAGCGCTTGGCTGGTGGCGCCACGCCTTTGGTGGCGCGGCGACGTCCGCCCCGTTCCACACGGCCGACTCGCGCTCACCGAGAGCGGCCGGCAGAAAGCGCAGTCGCTCGTCCGCGCCCATCGCCTCTGGGAGGCCTACATCGGCAGTCATTTCGAGTTGCCGCTCGATCACCTGCACGCGCCCGCCGAACGCTGGGAACACTACGTCGGCCCCGCGCTACAAGCGCAAATGGCCGACGAACTGGCCCAGCCCGGCAGCGATCCCCACGGCCGCTCCATCCCCGAATAGTGGGCAGGCTTTCTCCGCAACCCACGCCCCATCTCCCGGCAGGTAGGCTCACCTGCTCTCAACTCGCCGCGCGGCGTGTGCCATTTGTCCATGTGCCATTGGCTCCGCCAGTGGGAAGCAGCTAACGAATCTCCATCCGCGCGGCTCCTTCTCTTCCGCCTCGCCCCCACGCAGCGAAGCGCAGTAGGCGCCAGAGGCAGCGGTCGCAGACCGCGGTGAGGGGGTCTTCCGCTTACCTCCCCCCTCCGCGTTTCTGCGGTTCGACTTCCTTCCACGGCGCCCGACTACTGCGGCTCGTCCACCGTTGCCAGCGGTCCCACCGCCATCGTCATATTGCGAGTGAGTGGATAGCGCTTCAAGATCGAAGCCAAATCATCGAGCCGCACAGCGTCGATCGCGTTCAGGTCGTCGCGCACCGTCACATAGCGGTGGCGATGCAGCCAATTCATGCCGACCGAAAACAATCGCGATCGCGGCCGCTCGCTCCCTAGCACCACGCGCGACTTCATCTTGCGCTTCGCCTGCTCCAGTTCGCCCGCGCGAAAACCCTCCCCCTCCGCCTGACGATACACCTTGAGGATCGTCGCGAGATTGTCCGCCACGTTCTCCGGCGTCGTGGATAGGTACGTGAGATAGATCCCCGCGCCGTCGTACTCGTAATGCGACAAACTCACGCTCTCGGCCAATCCCGGATCGACCAGTTCCCAATAGAGTCGGCTCCCCGTGTCATCCCCCAAAATGCTGGCCAACAACTTGGCCGCGTAACGCTCGTCGTCGAGCGAACCCGGCGCGTCGGCAAGTTGCAGCACATACTCCTGCGTCGCCTGGGGCTTGTGCAGGCAGCGGAACCCCGCCTCGGGCAAGGGACGATCTACCTGGCGGTCGGCCTTCATCGGTTGCCAGCCGCCGCAATAGCGTTCGGCCGACGCCACCAGCGCGTCGAAGTCGATCTTCCCCGCCGCGACCAGCGTGATGTTGCTCGGGCAGTATTGGCGCTCGAAATAGGCCCGCATCGCCTCGACCGGCAGCGCTTCGATGCTCGCGACGCTCCCCAGCACGCTATGGCTCAAGGGATGCCGCCCAAAGAATGCGGCGCGGCATTTGTCGTCGGCGCCGTAGGGAGGCTGGTCGTCGTACATCTTGATTTCTTCGATGATCACCTGCTTTTCGGTGTCGAAATCGTCGGGCCGCAGCGACGGCCGCATGATGTCGCCCAACAGGCCCACCGACCGATCGACAAACTCCGGCAAGATGGCCGCATAGTAAACCGTGTTCTCCTCGCTGGTGAAGGCGTTGTAGTGCGCGCCCATCTCGTCGAATTCGCGGTTCACGTCTTCCGCCGTGCGCGTCGGCGTCCCCTTGAACACCATGTGCTCCAGAAAGTGGCTCACGCCCGCCAAATCCTCGGTCTCGTCGCGCGCGCCGGTGCGCACAAAGTAGCCGACAGACGACGAGTAGGCGTCGGCGCTCGTCTCGGCGATGATTTCCAGTCCGTTCTTAAGCGCGTGCTGATGAAACACGATCGGGCGTCTCCAATGGGCGCGGGCCGAGAGTGACAATGGTGAAGTCGCGCGGCGGATGCGCCGCCAGATATTCGTTAATCGATGCGCACGACAAATCGTCGACCAATTGCCCCAGTTCGGCCAGCGTGCGCACCTGCCCCAGGTGATACCAGTCGCGCGCCACGGCGCCGCTGCGGGCAGAACTCGACTCTTGCTGCATGATGAGCGAGCTTTTGATCCGCGCCTTCAAGCGTTCCAACTCGCGCTCCTGCACCCCGTCGGCCAGTCGCGCCAGTTCGGCCAGCATCACGTCGAGCGTTTCTTGCGCGCGCTCGGCGCTGGTGCCGGCGTAGCTGATCACCGCGCCCCGATCTCGCAAGGTGTAATAGCTGGCGTACACGCTGTAGCACAGGCCGCGCTTCTCGCGCACCTCGGTGAAGTAGCGCGAGCTCATGCCCCCCGACAGCGCCCCCACCGCGCCCCAGGCCTGAAAATACCGCGGATCGCGATACGGCACGCTGGCGTACGCAATGCCGATCTGCGTTTGATTCGTGTCCAAATGCACATGCGCCGACTGCTCGCCGCGCGGCCCCTCGCTCGGCAAGGGTTCATCGCGCGCCGGCCAATCACCCAGCAGCGCGCCCACATGATCGCGCAGCGCCGGCCAGTCGAAACGCCCCGCGACCCCCAAGATCGTGCCGTTGGGCCGAAAGTAGCGGCGGTGGAAGGCGCCGATGTCGGCGATGTCGATCGCTTCCAGCCCCGCCTGATCCCCAGTGTTCGCGCGGCCCCACGGCGCGTGAAAGTGACGCCGCCGCAATTCGACCATCAACTTGTGGTGCGGATCGTCCTCCACCGCCTGCAGTTCTTGCAGCATCACCTGGCGCCCCGCCTCAATCTGCTCGGCCGGCAGGTGCGGGCGGCGAATCACGTCGGCGTAGATGGCCAGCGCGTCAAACAGATTCTCGCCCACCGTCGCGCCGCTGAAACTGGTGTGCGCGTCGCTCACCGACTCCCCGCGTTCCACACCAAGGCAATCGAGCGCGTCCACAAACTGTCGGCTGTCGCGGTCGCCGGCGCCGCGCAACAACATCTCGCAGTTAAAACCCGACAATCCCGACCGATCGGCCGGTTCATAGATGCAACCCGCCGGCACAAGCAGCGTGAACGCCGCGCTCTCCAGCCAACTCATCTCCTCGGCCACCAGCGCCAGGCCGTTGTCGTACTGGTGGGAATATTGTTTTGACATCAGGCTTCCTGGGTCTTGATCTAGCGGGCCACCGGCGGCGCGAACTGTCAGAATCGCCGTCCGCACAACCCTTTTGCGGCGCGCGTGCCGCTCATCAGGTGTACGCCACTTCCACCGCTTTGAAGACGGTTCGCGCTTTGCGAAATCCAAGTCGGCGATACAAGCGAATCGCCCCGTCGTTCTGCGCGGTCACCTCCAGAAACGCCCGCTGCAGGCCCGACCGTCGAAATCCGTCGAGCGCTTGCAGCAGCAGCGCCGAGCCTAGCCCCAGGCCGCGGTGCTGTGGCACGATGCCGAGGTTCTGGATCGCGCCCTGCCCCGATCGATCGCGGATGCCTTGCACCGTGCCGCACGCGCGCGAGGCCGCGCCCGGCCGGTCGTGCACCACCAGCCAGGTGGCCGCCGGCAGAAACCCCTCTTTGCGACTGATCTCTTGCATCAAGCGTTGGCACCCTTCCGACTCGCCCAGACAGGGAAACACGTTGGCGTCGATCTCGCTGTGGAAGCTGCGGTACTTGGTGTCGGCGTGCAGCGCCAACAGCGATGGATCCCAGCCGACAAAGCGATAGCCCGGCGGCAACTCCGGCGCGGGTGCGCGCCGGAGGTCGATCTCCATGCGATAACGCTTGAAATAGGTCAGAACCATAGGTTCGTTCGCAGACTCACCGGAAGGCCGCGCGACCAGCCGAAACAGCGTCGAGCACGCCCATTCCCAGCGCTGCTCGAATCGTAGCCGGGTGGTTGGAGAGGGTCAACTTATCGGGTTGCGCAGGACGTGAGGACCATGCCGGCAGGGCGCCGCCAGCGCCCGGCGGGGCCGGGCCGCCACTAGCTAGAATCGGCGGTCCAGCGCCCCCCGGCGCGGCGATTCATCGCCAATTGACACAGCCGTCAAGGGCGTTAGCAACCGCTGGCAAGGCGCGTACTGGCGGCTGGCAAGTACGGGTATATTGAGCGACTGAGCCGCTTACAGCGCGTACTCACCGGATGAACAAGCATGTGGCCCAGACGACACGATCAACACGACGCGGATGGGTGGTGCGCCGTCTGTTCATTGACCGCGACTTGGCCAAGATGCGCGGCGGTTGAATTGGCCGTGCATTTTTTGTCCTCGTTTTTTTCGCGCTTTTTTCTTTGCCTCCGCTGCCGAACTGCGGTATCCCTAAACCTTGACGCCACGGTATTCGGAACCCCGTGGCGCAAGGAACCTGTGGGACCCCAAGCGGCCCGTCGCGCCGCCCGTCCCAATTCAACTTGAGAACAGGAGGGCTGTCATGCGCGCGCCGCTGTGGGCATTTTTGGTGGTTGGTGTGGTGAGCGTCATTCCAGCGCGGCCTCTCTGGGCCGACGGCAGCTTGTTCGACGCGCCCCAGAAGTCGCCCCCCCTCATCGACGAGCGGGCCGACGACGCCGTGGCCGCCTCGCGCGATCTGGTGCAACAAGCGCTCGAGTGCGAACTGGCCGGCGACGACCAGGGCCGCCGACTCTATCTCGAAGAAGCGCTCGAACTCGACCCCAACAACGCGCTGGCGCATTGGCAATTGGGGCACCTGCAAATTGACCGTAAATGGCTGACTCTCGAACAGGCCACGGCCGATCCGCCCAAGGGGCGGCGACTCGAGCAGTACCGCAACGAGCGCTCCCGCGCCGGCAACCAGGCCAGCGATCAATTCGCGCTGGCCGAGGCGTGCCGCCGCGCCGGCCTGCTGGACGAGGCCCGCGCCCACTTGCGCGCGGCGCTCGCCAGCGATCCGCAATTGGCGTTCGACGCCAGCGCCTACGAGTTGGCGCCCTATCGCGGCGAGTGGCTCACCCGCGACGAACTTCGGGCGCGCGAGCGCCAAGCCGCCGAGCGGCGCCGCGCGGGCTACAAGTGGCGCAAGCCGATCGCCCGCATCCGGCAGCATCTTGACGACAACGACGAGCAAGACCGCCAGCAGGCCGAGGAAGAATTGGCCAACATCGACGATCCCAACGCCGCCGGCGTGATTGACGAACTCCTCTTGTCCAGTCCCGACGAGCAAACCGCGCTCGCCGGCGTCGATGCGCTCGAGCGCATCGAGGGGCAAGACGCCGCCGACGCGTTGGCCCTCGGCTCCCTGGACAGCCCCTCCGACGCAGTGCGGCAATCGGCCGCCGAGGCGCTGCGCGGTCGCTCGGTCTATAGCTACGCGCCGCAGATGTTGGCCTCGCTAGAGTCCCCCATCGAGGCCCGTTTCAGCTCCATCGCCCAGCCCGGCGCCACCACCTATCGCCTGACATTGCGCCGCGAAGGCCCCATGACCGATCTGGTCTTCAACCGTAGCGTCAACCTGATGCAGGCCAATGTGCCGGGCGCCATGCCCACCGACGACGATCGCCCCTCGCGCGAGCGCGAGCAACTGGCCCGCGACGCCGATCGCGCCGAGCGCCGCATCGTCGCCTTCAACGTGGCGGCCAACCAGCGCAACAATCGGGTCCGCAGCGCCCTGCGCACCGCGGCCGATGCCGATGGCACAACGCCCCGCGAACTATGGCAATGGTGGTACGACACCAACGACATCTACTATCCGCCGCAAGCGCTGGTCGAAACCGTCAATTCCACGGTGGCGCTGACCGAAACGCCGCAGTCACCGCTCATCGTTGAGTGCTTCATTGCCGGCACCAAGGTCTGGACCGCCACCGGCCCGGTGGCCATCGAAACCATCGCCATTGGCGATCGCGTCCTGAGCCAGGATGTGGAAACCGGCGAACTCGCCCTGCGCCCGGTGCTCTCCACCTCGGTGCGCCCCGCGACGCAACTGCTCAAGCTCTCTGTCGATGGCGAAACCTTCGTCGTGACGCGTGGGCACCCCTTGTGGGTGGTGGGTCACGGCTGGCGCATGGCCCACGAGTGCGCGGTGGGCGACCGGCTGCGCACGCTCGATGGCACGGTGACCATCGAAGCGATCGATCAGGGCCCCAAAGCCCAGGCCTATAACTTTGTCGTCGCGCAGATGAACAGTTACTTCGTCGGCGAGGCCAAACTGCTGGCGCACGACAATTCGCTGCGGCGCCCCATCGCCCTGGCGCTGCCGGGCTTGGCGCAGGCCAAGTAAGCTGCGCCGACTGGACGCTTTGCCCGCTTATGAGAACCGCCGCAAACTGGTGGATCTCGATCTGGCCGCCCGAGGTGGTCGAGCTTGACCCCTCTGGCGGCGTCTGATATTCCCCTGCGCGGCCACGGTTGCGTAGCAGGCTGCGCGCTTGCTGGCCGCACGTCTCATGGGCTTGTCAACCAGCGATATCGGAAGCGGCTCCACTGGCTCGGTCGTCACGGTTCATCTCACTACTGTTCGCGGCGCTGGCGCTGGCGGCGACTCCCGCCGTTGCGCAGCGCATCGTGTTTCCGTCGGGCGTCAACGACCCGGCCGGAACCCTGGTCACCCCTGCGCCGCCGATCACGTCGCCGGCTTACCCCGCGCCCACCTTCACCACGCCCGCGCCCACCTACACGCCCCCGCCGATCCCCACGTTGCCGTCATTCGATCCCTATGCCGCGCCGGCGGCGCAGCCCGCGCCCTTCTTTCCGCAAAGCGCGGCCGCGCAACCCGGCGTCATGCGCTCCGACGGCATCTTCATCCCCAGCGTCCGCTTCTTGGAGCAGATTCGCTTCGAGGGCGAATGGATCGCCCGCAATGGTCTGGGCGGGCTGGGCATCACCAGCATGGACCTGAACGCGTCGTTCACGCTGCCGATCTTCGCGCGGCAACCGCCGTTCTATGTCACGCCCGGTTTTGGAGTGCATTTCTGGGACGGTCCCGACACTGGCTTCTATAGCTGGTTTCCGCCGCAAAGCCGCCCCGATTTGCCGCCGCGCACCTTCGACGCTTATCTCGACATCGCCTGGCGCCCCGTCATCACGCCGTGGCTCAGCGGCGATCTCGGCTTTCGCGTCGGTGTCTACTCCGACTTCAACTACGTCAACAACGACAGCATCCGCTTGCCCAGCCGAGGACTCGGCATCGTCACCCTCAATCCGCGCTGGCAGGTGGCGGCCGGCGCCGTGTATCTCGACCGCTTCGGCGTCAAGATCTTGCCGGCGGGCGGCGCCATCTGGACACCGCGTCCCGATGTGCGCTGGGAAATTTTGTTTCCGCGACCCAAGCTCGCGCAGCGCGTTTACACCTTGCGCAGCACCGATCTCTGGGGCTACGTCGCAGGCGAGTATGGCGGCGGCGCGTGGACCATCGAGCGCGTCAACGGCGCGCACGACTCGTTCGACTACAACGACTTTCGCGTGCTGCTCGGCATGGAAACGCGCGGCGCCTCGCGCATGCGCGGTTGGTTCGAGGTCGGCTTTGTGTGGAATCGCAGCCTGCAATACTACCGCACCCAAACACCCGGCATTGGCCCCTACGACACCGTCATGCTCCGCGGCGGTCTGATTTATTAGCGGCAATCGCATGCTGTTGGCGCCGCCAACGCTAGGCCCTTGTGACCACCCTTCCATCCAATTCTGGCCTCCGACTCGCCGCTTGGTGCGCCGGTCTGCTCGTTGCGCTGGCGCGCCTCGCGCCGGCTCAGCCAGCGCCCGCCGAGGTCAACCCCTTTTCCGTACAGATCGCGGCGCCGGCGGCCATGCGTCCCGCCGCGGACAACTGGCTCGACGCCCGCGCCCTGCCGTATTGGACGCCCCCTCCGCGCGGCCTGCCACCCACCGCCGACGCTCGTCCCGCCGCCTACTACGACCCTACCACCGAAAATCGCGATCTGATCGTCGTCCCTCCCCCCATCCGCCCCTTGCCCCCGGTGTCAGAAGAGGGCGACGTGAACACCTGCGCGCCGCCGCAGTTCGGCGCCCCCAAGGAAGGAGTCTTCCAGCAACTCAGCTTCACCAAGACGGTGCTGCTTGGTGGCGCCGGCGACAACATCAGCTTTCTCGATTTCGCCCTGAAGTCGACCTTTGGGTTTCCCCTGCCCACGCGCGACGCCCCCTTGCTGGTGTCGCCGGGCTTCACCGCGCACCTCTTGGATGGCCCCACCAGCACCGACCTGCCCGGCCATCTCTTTGAAACCTTCGTCGAGTTCCGTCACCTGCGGCGGATCAACTCGGCGCTGGCCATCGACCTTGCCTTCCTCCCCGGCATCTTTGGCGACTACGCGTTCATCAACAGCACCACTTGGCGCTATCAGGGCCGAGGCGCCGTCGTCTTCACTTGCAACCCGGCCTTGCAACTCGTGGCGGGCATCGCCTATATCGATCGCGAGAACATCCGCTATCTCCCCATCGCCGGGCTGATCTGGGTTCCCAACGACAAGTGGCGCATCGAGGCCATCGCGCCGCGGCCGCGCATCGCCCACCAATTTGCCGGCGGTTCGCGCCGCCAATGGTGGAGCTATCTGGCGGGCGAGTTCGGCGGCAACTCGTACAGCATCCTGCGCGCCACCGGCGAGCAAGACGTCGCCACTTATCAAGACCTGCGGATGTTGGTCGGCATCGAACGCAAGACCGTCAAAGGGCACAATATCTCCTGGGAAGCCGGCTACGTCTTTGCCCGACACTTGGAGTACAAGAGCGGCACGCCGTCTCTCAACCCGGGCGAAACGGTGCTGCTCCGCGCCAGCACAGTCTATTAGCCGCTCTGTGGCCGGCGCGCTTTTCTTGAATCGCTCAAAATGCGAGAATCGTGCCTATCCAACATCCCAGGCGCGACACCCATGTCCAACTACTTTCAAGATCCCCCCCGGCTGACGAATCAATTTCTGGCCGATCGCCTGCTGCGCGACTACCTGTCGCGGCATCTGCCCGAAGATGTCCATGCCGAAGTCGAGCCCGACCTGACACGCCTCGGAGAGCGCGTCGTCGGCGATATCGCCGCCTGGGGCGCCGACGCCGAGGCGCAAGAACCGCGGTTGGAGTCGTTCGATCCCTGGGGGCGCCGCATCGATCGCATCGACACCGCCCGCGGCTGGCGCGAGCTGGATCGCATTTCCGCCGAAGAAGGCATGGTCGCCATTGGCTACGAGCGCCGCCAAGGACCGCTGTCGCGGCTGTATCAATTCGCCAAGCTCTACTTGTTCAATCCGTCGTCCGCCATCTATACCTGTCCGCTGGCCATGACCGATGGCGCCGCGCGGCTCATCGAAGTCCACGGCGACGAATTCCTGCGCGCCGGCGCCTATCAGCGGCTGACCAGCCGCGACCCCGAGCAGTTCTGGACCGCCGGCCAATGGATGACCGAGCGCGCCGGCGGCTCCGACGTCGGCCAAAGCGAAACCGTCGCGCGCCGTGTGGGCGATGCCTACCGCCTCTACGGCGACAAATGGTTCACCTCCGCCACTACCTCGCAAATGGCCTTCACGCTCGCGCGAATCGAAGACGACGCAGGACGTTCCACCCCCGGTAGCCGTGGGCTCAGCCTGTTCTATCTCGAAACGCGCGACGCCGCTGGTCGCTTGAACGCCATCGAGATTCACCGCCTCAAAGACAAGCTGGGCACCCGCGCGTTGCCAACGGCCGAGCTCAGTCTGCGCGGCACGCCCGCTCGGCTGGTCGGACAGGCCAATCGCGGCGTGCCGCAGATCACGGCGCTGGTGAACGTCACACGGATATACAACACGGTGTGCGCCGTTTCCGGCATGCGCCGCGCCGTGGCGCTGGCCCGCGACTTTGCCGCCCGCCGCGAGGCCTTTGGACGCCCGCTGGCCGAACAGCCGCTGCATGCCGAGACGTTGGCCGATTTGGAACTGGAGTTTCAAGCCGGTTTCCACCTCGGCTTTCATGTGGTGCGGCTGCTGGGTCTGGATGAATGCGGCGCGGCCACGCCCGAAGAGAGCGCCGAACTGCGCCTGCTCACCCCGCTGGCCAAGCTCTACACCGGCAAGCAAGCGGCGGCGGTCGCCAGCGAAACCCTCGAAGCCTTTGGCGGCGCCGGCTACATCGAGAACACTGGCATTCCCAAGCTGCTGCGCGACGCGCAGGTCCTTTCGATCTGGGAAGGCACCACCAATGTCCTCAGCCTCGACGCGCTGCGCGCGATCGAGAAAGACGAAGCCCTGCCTCCCGTGCTCGACGCGATCCAGCGCCGCCAATGCGATGTGCGACTCGCGGAATGCGCGCCCTTGGCCGACGCCATCGACGCCGCAACCGCCCAGATTCGCGCTTGGCTGCCCGAGGCGCTCAACGACAGCGTCGCCAGCCTGCAAACCGGAGCGCGCGGCTTCGCGTTTGCGCTGGCGCGCACCTACATTGCCTCTTTGTTGCTCGATCATGCCCAATGGGAGCTAGAGACGCTCGGCAGCCGCCGCGGTTTGGTCGTCGCGCGGCGCTGGTGCGCCAAGAATCTGGCGCCTTTGGTCCATGCCGATGCGTCGCACCGCGCCGAGAGCCAGGCCTTGGCCACCGACGGCGATCTGGCCGCCCAGCCGCAACCCGTTCATTAAATTTTCGCACAGACAGGCGATATGCAGCTCATCAAGGCGCACGACCAGACCGGCCAGACCGTGATCGGATATGTCGCCGGGGCAGAAGTTCATCAACTCGATGTCGGTTTCAACCGCTATCGCGCCCTGGCCGACCTGCTGCACGCCCCAGACCTCGCCGCCAGCGTGGCTGAACTCGTTCGCCAGTCGCCGCGCGCCTGGCCGTTGGCCGAACTCAAACTGTTGCCGCCGATCGATCGGCAGGAAGTCTGGGCCGCAGGCGTCACGTATCGCCGCAGCAAGATCGCGCGAATGGAAGAATCAGTCGGCGCGGCCCAGTTCTACGATCAGGTGTACGCCGCCGATCGGCCGGAACTGTTTTTCAAGGCCACGCCTCATCGCGTGGTGGGGCACGATGCGCCGGTGCGCATCCGCCGTGACGCGCGCTGGAACGTGCCCGAGCCAGAACTGGCGCTGGTCGTCAATCCGCGCGGCGCGATCGTCGGCTACACGATCGGCAACGACATGAGCTCGCGCGACATCGAAGGCGAGAATCCGCTCTATCTGCCGCAAGCCAAGGTGTACGACGCCTGCTGCGCGCTCGGCCCCGGCATTGTCCTGGCCGACGCCGAACACACGTTCGACGATGCGGCCATCGAGCTGGTGATCCAGCGCCATGGCGCCGTCGTCTTTTCCGGCCAGGCCAACACCAATCAACTGGCCCGCGGCTACGCCGATCTGGTCGGCTGGCTCACGCGCGAATGCAGCTTTCCCGAAGGGGCGATTCTGCTCACCGGCGCCGGCATTGTGCCCGGGGATGATTTCACGCTCGCGGCTGGCGACCAGATCGAAATTACCATCGCCGGGATTGGCACGCTGCGCAACACCGTGACTCGCGCCGACGACTGCTAGCACGCGAAAAATCGACGCCACAGGCGCCGAATACGCCGCCGGGCCCTGTCGGCGCGGCGTGACCTATGCTTCAATAACCTGTCGCAGGGGAATTCACTACTCCGAAGCTCTACATGTCGACTACCGCCGCCGCGCTCGAACTGGACCACGCCGCTACCGATCCGGTGTTGCAGATTGCCCGCGCCTCGCGCCGCCGACTGGCCATTGGGGTCGTCGCCGTCTATGCCAGCATGCTGATCCTCGGCACGCATTGGCCGCGCCTGCACCTGCCGCAATTGCCGACCTTCTTTTCGCTTGACAAGGTGCTGCATTTTTCTGGCTACGGCATGCTGACCTTGCTGTTGCTTTCGCTGCCGACCGGCATCTTCCGCCGCCCCGAAGGGGGCTACCGCTCCCCCGCCTGGCTGGCCGCGGCCTGCATCTTTTTGGCGGTCGCCTGCGTCTCGTTTCTCGACGAGGTGACCCAACCGTTGGTCTCGCGCGACATGGACGCGGTCGATTGGGCCTGCGATGTCAGCGGTTCGCTCACCGCGCTGATCTTGGTCGCCGGCGCGATCGCGATCGGTTCGCTATCGGCCAACCGCTCGGCGACGATCCAACCCAAGTCGCATGTGGTAGATTAGGCGTAGACGCGTCTAACCTGACGGGCGTGCATTGCGATGAGCACAGACTCCAATCTCAACGCCGATGAATCGCCGCGTCCCGCCGCGCTTGACGAACAGCCGGCCCCGCCACGGACGGTCGCGCCCGACGACGAGTCGCATGCGCTGAAGTTCGAACCTTCCCCAGACGATGCCGACGAATCCGACGCCGCGTTCGACCTGGGCGATCTGGAAAAGACCCACTCGCCCTTGGCGGCCTCGGTCTTGACCTCGAATCTGGGGCAAAGTCGACCCGCCGCCAACTCCGACTCCACGGCGCCTCATCCCTGGCTGCGACCACTGGCCCGCCTGGCGGGGCATCTGGTCTTTGCGCTGTTGGGACTGGTGATCGGCTACATCGTGCTCTGCCTCATCAATCCGCGCGGCAACTTCTTGCAGCTTCCGCTCCCCGGCCTGCGCTAACTCGCCATCGCCAAAGTTTTGCGGCTTTTGTCGCTGCGCGCGGCTTCGTAGAATGGCGGCCTTGTTTTCGCAGCCGACTTGGTTCGCCCCGCGAGGCCCGCATGTCCTTTTCCAAAGATCCCAACTCCGCCGACGCCAATCCTTATTCCAACCCGGTAAGCGCGCCAGAGGTCGGCGTGCGGCCGCTGCCCGTCACCGTGCGTACCCATTTGTCGGTGATGATGTTCTTGCAGTACTTCGTGTGGGGTTGCTGGTGGGTGACGCTCGGCACCTACCTGAACAAAACACTCCAGTTCTCTGGTCAACAAGTCGGCTTGGCCTACGGCACGGCGGCGCTGGCGGCGATGATCGCCCCCTTCTTTGTCGGCATGGTCGCCGATCGCTTTTTCGCCACGCAACGCATTCTGGCGGTGTTGCATCTGGTCGGCGCCGTCATTCTGCTGGCCGTGTCGCAGGTGCAGCAGTTTCCGCTCGTGTATATCGCGCTTTTGGCCTATTACCTGTGCTACATGCCGACGCTGGCGCTCACCAATTCGCTCTCGTTCCATCACATGAGCGACCCGGCCAAGCAGTTTCCCGGCATTCGCGTGCTCGGCACGATTGGCTGGATCGCCGCGGGCCTCTTGATTGGTCGCATGCAGATCGAGGCGCAGAATCTGCCAATTCAAATCGCCGCCGCCGGCTCCGTACTGCTCGGGCTGTATTGTCTGGTGCTGCCCAATACGCCACCGTCAAACCCCGATGGACAAGTCACTTGGCGCGCCGTGCTTGGCCTCGACGCCTTGAGCCTCATGCGCCGTTGGCCCTTTGCGGTGTTTGTGGTCGGGTCGTTTCTGATCTGCATTCCCTTGCAGTTCTACTACACCTGGACCAATCCCTTCCTCAACGAGGTCGGCGTCGCCGAGCCAGCCGCCAAAATGACCTACGGACAAATGTCCGAAATCTTCTTCATGTTGGTCATGCCGCTGTTTTTCGCGCGGCTCGGTGTCAAATACATGCTGCTGACCGGCATGGCCTGTTGGGCCGCCCGCTATGTGTTCTTTGCCTTTGGTAACGCCAATAGCGGCATGCCGCTGTTGTACGCCGGCATCATCTTGCACGGCATCTGCTACGACTTCTTCTTCGTCACCGGGCAAATCTATGTCGATCGCGAGGCCAATAGCAACATCCGGGCCGCCGCGCAAGGCTTCATCGCCTTTGTCACCCTGGGGTTGGGCGGCTTCATCGGAACCTATATTTCTGGCTGGGTCGTCGACCACTACACCTCGGCCGACAGCGTGCATAACTGGCAGGCCATCTGGCTAGTGCCCGCTGCGGGCGCCGCCGTGGTGATGGTGCTCTTCGCGCTATTGTTCCACGACCACGGCGATCGCGGCAAAGCCTGATCGCCGCGCCAGTCGCCTAACTCACCACATCATGCACTACGCGGCCGGCCACATCGGTCAGGCGGAAGTCGCGGCCGCTGTAGCGATACGTCAGCCGCTCGTGATCGATGCCCAATAAGTGCAAGATCGTGGCGTGCAAATCGTTCACGCTCACTCGGTTGTCAACCGCCTTGTGGCCAATCTCGTCGGTGGCGCCGTACCGCGCGCCCCCCTTAGCGCCGCCCCCCGCCAGCCACGCGGTGAAGGCGTGCGGATTATGGTCGCGCCCCGTGCTCCCCTTCTGCGCGATCGGCAAGCGGCCAAACTCGCCGCACCAGATCACCAGCGTCGAATCCAATAGCCCTCGGGCCTTGAGGTCGGTCAATAGCCCGGCGATTGGCTGATCGGTCTCCCCCGCGAAGCCGCGATGATTCTGCGCGATGTTGGTGTGCCCGTCCCAGCTTCGCTCGTTCTCCATGCCCCCCGAATAGATCTGCACAAACCGCACCCCGCGCTCCACCAACCGCCGCGCGGTCAGCACCTGCCGGGCAAAATGTTTGCACTTCGGGTTGTCCAGCCCGTACAGGCTTTTGATGTTTTCTGGCTCGCTGTCGATGTCGAGCGCCTCGGGCGCCGCGATCTGCATGCGGTACGCCAGTTCAAAACTCTCGATCCGCGCGGCCAGTTCGGCGTCGGCCGGGTTCTCCGCCAGGTGCCGCTGGTTGAGTTGCTGCACGTAGTCGATCTGCGCGCGCTGCTGCGCGTCGGTCATCGTGTCGCGGCGATACAGGTTGTTGATCGGCGCCCCTTGCGCGTTGAGCGCCGATCCCTGAAACACCCCCGGCAAAAAACCCGCGCCCCAGTTCTGCGCGTGCCCCTTCGGCAACCCGCGCCCCAGCGTGTCGTACATCACGACGAACGCGGGCAGGTTCTGGCTTTCGCTCCCCAGGCCATAGGTCACCCACGCCCCCACGCACGGAAAGCCCATCCGGCTCATGCCCGTGTTGATCTGAAACAGCGCCGGCGAGTGATTGTTCGTCTCCGTGTAGCAGGAGTAGAGCAGCGCCATGTCGTCCACATGTTGGGCCATGCCGGGAAAAATCTCCGAGACCCACGTCCCCGACTCCCCATGCTGCGCGAACTGGAAAGGCGACTTCATCAGCGGCCCCACCTGATCGGTGAAGAAGCCGGTGTTCTTGTCAAAGCCTTCCAGTTCCTTGCCGTCGCGCTTTTCGAGTTCTGGCTTGTAGTCCCAGGTGTCAACTTGGCTGGGACCGCCATTCATGAACAGCCAGATGACGTTCTTGGCCTGGGCCGGAAAGTGCCCCGCGTGCGCTGCCAACGGATTGAGCGCCAACGGCGCGGCGGCCGCGCTCCCCAGCAGGCCCTGCTCCTGCAAGAGTCCGGCCAGCGCCAACATGCCGCACCCCGCGCCCGCCTTGGTCAGCAGTTCGCGGCGCGACAGCGGCCCCGGGTTCACAATAACGCGATCATTCGACATAGATAAACTCATTGGAACAAAATAGCGCTTGGCAAAAATCGGCCGTGGCCATCCGCCGCGGGTTGGTATGTCCCGTCGCGCGGTAACTCGCTTGCTGCGCCTCCAGAAACTTGACCGCGTCCCCCTGCTCGTCCGCCGTGGCGGGTCGCCCCAAGGTCCGCAGAAACGCGGCGTCGATGAGCGCGATCCAGTCGCTGGGATAATTTTGGTCGAGCGTCTCGGCCAGCGACGCTCCGCACTGCGCCAGGTGTTCGTTGTTCAGTAGCGCCAAGGCTTGCGGCGCCACGGTGGTCGCGCTCCGCACGGCGATCGGCGTCAGCGCCTCCGGCGCGTCGAACAGCGTCATCGTCGGAATCAATTGGCTGCGCTTCACAAAGAAGTAAATGCTCCGCCGCCGCTGCGCCTCGTCGAGCGTGCCCGGGCCAAACATCGTCGTGTCCAATCGCCCGCTGGCGGCCAGCATCGCGTCGCGGAGCGCTTCGGCCTCCAGCCGCTGCCGATTGCGCCGCCAGAGTAGCCGATTCTCCGGGTCGATCGCCGCGCGCGCGTCGTCGCTTGCCACGGTCTGCATGTAGGCGGCGCTGGTCATCATGAGCTTGTGCAGCGGCTTCAGCCGCCAACCGCCGCGCACCAGTTCGCCCGCCAGCCATTCCAGCAATTCCGGATGCGTCGGCCGCTCGCCTTGTTTTCCAAAGTCGCTCGGCGTGGCCGCGATGCCGCGGCCAAAATGGTGCTGCCACAGTCGATTGGCCATCACCCGCGCCGCCAGCGCGCCGGCGCCCTGCTCGGTGTCGGTGATCCATCGCGCCAAGGCCGCCCGCCGATGCGCCGTGCGCGCGCCCGCCGGCGGCGCGACTTGCCAATGCCGCTCCGCGTCGGGCGCGGTGGTCAGCACCTGCAAAAACGCCGGCGTCGCCACCCCTTGCTTCTGGCTCAGGTCGCCGCGCTTGAGCAGGTACGTTTCTTCAAAGAAGTCCGCCCCTTGCGTGTGAAAGCGAATCGCCGGCAAGCCCTCGCTGGTGATCATCACCTTGGCCAGCGTCGGTCGCGGCGCCAGCCGCGCGTGCGTCTCGACGATCTCGTTGAGTCGCCGCCATTCCGCATCGGTCGGCCCAAACCAAGTAAGCAAACGCTGGCGATCCTCCGCGCTGCGCTGCGCCGCCGGCAGCGTCACAATGCGTTCGATCTCAACCGTCTCGGCCAGTGTGCCCGACTCGGCGCCAAAGGCGGGCGAACTCGCCGCGCTGCTGATTGCCACGCGCAGCCGCCCGATGCTGTGCCGCTGATTCGCCTCGAACTTGAGCGTTAGCGCCAAGCGCTCGCCGCTGGCAGGCGTGACCGGCGCTTCCAGATCGAACGCCGCCACATGGTTTTTGCCAAACTCAGGATCTACCGCCCAGCAAGATTTGGGGTCGTCGTCGATCGCGGCGGCGACTGGCAAGCCCGCCTGTTCAAAGTCGGCGCGCGGCCGCGTCAGCTTGACCGCGGTCGCCGTTGCGCTGGCGTCCGCCGGCACGATGGTCAGCCGCGCGTCGCACAATCCAAAGTTGCCGTTGTCGGCCCTGCCCGGCCCCGATTTTGGCAGCGATCCGTCGGCCAGCGCCTCGATGCGGATCGCCGTCACCGGTCCCAGCGCCGCGGAGAACTCCAACCGGTATTCATCCGTGTCGCTGTTCGTCCCCGAGGCCAGGTACGAGCCGTCGGCCTGCCTGGTGAAGGTCGCCCCTCCTTTTGACGTTAGCGCGCTCGGCGCCACGATCATCCAGGTCGGCCGCGCCGGCGCCACACCGCGCGCCAGCCAGGCGTCGAGCAACCCCGGCAACACATCGGCTTCGTACTTTGCGCGCGCGGCCACCAGCGGCGCGTGCTGCGCGTCGAACTCGGCCTGCGCCTGCCGCGTGCGTTCGGGTTCCAGATCCAACTCAATCTCGCTGCGCACCGTGGTGGTGAACGTCGCCAGCAGGTGGTAGTAGTCGCTGGTCGGGATCGGATCGAACTTGTGATCGTGACACCGAGCGCAGCCAATCGTCAGCCCCAGAAAGGCCGTGCCGGTGGTGTTCACCATGTCGTCCAGTTCGTCGTAGCGTTCCTTCTCCACCTGGTTGGCGGTGATCTGCGTGGCATGGGTGCCAGCGCCCAAAAAGCCCGTGGCCAACAGCGCCTGAGGATTGTCCGGCTCCAACTCGTCGCCCGCGATCTGCAACCGCACAAAGCGGTCGTACGCCATGTCGTCGTTCAAAGCGCGAATCACAAAGTCGCGATAGTGATACGCGTGCGGCCGATCATAATCCTGCTCGTAGCCGTGGCTCTCCGCGAACCGCGCCAAGTCGAGCCAGTGCCGCCCCCATCGCTCGCCATAGTGTCCGCTGGCGAGCAGTCGGTCGATCAACTTCTCGTAGGCCGCCGGATCGCGATCGGCCACAAACGCCTCGACTTCTTCCGCGCTCGGCGGCAAGCCGATCAAGTCGAGCGACGCGCGGCGGATCAGCGTGCGGCGATTGGCGATCGGGTTGGGCCGCAGCGCCTCCTCTTCCAGCTTGGCCAGCACAAAACGATCGACCACGTTGCGATGCCAGCCCGCCACCTCCGGCGGCGTCACCGTCGCCAGTGGCAAGAACGACCAATGCTGGCGGTCTTCGGCGGTGACTACGGCGCTCCCCTGCAGCGCTCCTTCCCCTTCGACCAGCGGTTTATCGTACGGCGCGCCCAAGTCGATCCAACGACCAATGGCGTCGATCGCCGTGTCAGGAAGTTGGTCCTGCTCAAACGGCATGGCGGGCTCTTCCGCATGCCGGATGAGCGACATCACCCAACTATCGGCCGCCTTGTCCGCCACCCCTGGCTCGCCAGACGCACCTCCTTTTAATAGCCCTTCGCGCGTGGAAAGGTTAAAGTCCCCCTCCACCTTCTTGCCGCCGTGGCAGTCGAGACAATGCTGGACCAATAGCCCCCGCACCTGCGACTTGAAAAGCTCTTGCCCCGCCGCCATCCGCTCGGCATGATCGGGCGCGACCGCCGCCGGTTCCTCTCCCTGCGCCGCTGCCAGACCAGCGCCGGCGGCAATTAACACGATCCATCCCAGGACAATCTTCATCGAGCGACTCCGGCCGGCGCGAACCTCGAGCATCGACCCGCCATTATCGCCCAGTCGCGACGGCCGCTCAACGCGCCCTGACGCGCGGCGCCAGCCCGCATGTTTGTGGCCGTTTCTGGCGGCTTCTATACTGGCCCGCTGCCACGCGCTACCGTTTCGCACTCTCCGCTTGCAAGGAACTTCGCTCATGTCACAACCACTTCCCCGCCGCGCGGTGCTCAAGGCGGCTGGCGTCGCCGCCGCTGCCGCTACCGGCGGACTGGAAATCGCCTCCCTAGGAAAATCGCTCATGGCCGCCGATCCCGCCGCGCCGCTGTTCAGAATCTCGCTGGCCGAGTGGTCGCTGCACAAGACGCTGTTTGGCCATAAGCTCGACCATCTCGATTTCGTCAAGGTCGCGCGCGAAGACTACGGCATCGAGGCGGTCGAGTACGTCAATCAGTTCTTCAAGACCAAGGCCAAAGATCAGTCGTATCTGACCGACATGAAGACCCGCGCCGACGACCTCGGCGTCAAGAGCCTGCTCATCATGATCGATGGCGAAGGCGCCCTCGGCGACAGCGACGAGAAGAAGCGACTCAAGGCGGTCGAAAACCATCACAAGTGGGTCGAGGCGGCCAAATTCCTCGGTTGCCACTCCATCCGCGTCAACGCCCATAGCGAAGGGAGCTTCGACGAGCAGCAAAAGCTTGCCGCCGATGGCCTACGACGTCTCTCGGAGTTCGCCGCCCCCCATGGCCTCAACGTGCTGGTGGAAAATCACGGCGGCCTGTCCTCCAACGGCAAATGGCTGGCCGGGGTCATGAAGCTGGTCGGCCTGCCCAACTGCGGCACCTTGCCCGACTTTGGCAACTTCCGCCTCAGCAAAGACGAGGAGTACGACCGCTACCAAGGCGTGGCCGAACTCATGCCGCTGGCCAAGGCGGTCAGCGCCAAGAGCCACGACTTCGACGCCGACGGCAACGAAACCCACACCGACTATAAGAAGATGATGCAGATCGTCCTCGACGCCGGGTACCACGGCTACGTCGGCATCGAGTACGAGGGGAGCAAGGCCCCCGAGCCAGAAGGGATCAAGCTGACCAAGGCCCTCCTCGAACGGGTACGGACCGAACTGGCCGGCTGACCCTCTATTCCTCCCCTTGACCATCCCAGGCCCTGCGAGATTCCTCGCGGGGCCTTTTCTTTTGGGGCGCAAAGCGCGGCTACGGCACCAATGGCTTGCCAGCACCGCGCAGCTTATCTGGTCGCTAGCGCTAGCGAGAAACTTTGTCGATTTTATGGACCGCGCGAGCTGGACACTTTTTTCAGTGCAACTCGACCACCTGCACAAAAAACAGGCAGGTCACTCGCTGCACGAATTCAGGCAGCCCTGCATCAAACCAAGGCACGCTGACGCCAATCGACCCTAACTGCTGTCATTGCAACGATATGGACGCATTGACTTGACGCCTGCCGACAATCTCGACAAGTTCGCGGCCCACGGCGGGCCGGTCAAACAAAATTCGACCAGACAGTAAGGAGACGAAATGGCTAACAAGTATCAGGAAGTCCTTATGGTGGCCCACGACCTCTACTCCCAAGACCCCGACTGGGTCACTTTCTTCCGAGAGATCCTCGGCATTGAAGGGGCCGTGCGCAAGAGCTTCGCCAGCCAGGAGCAGTTCGCCGAGTTCGAAAAGACCCGCGAGCACCAGCAGATTCAGGGTATGCTCGCCAAACTCCGCGAACGCGGCCGCGGCAAACCCAACCAGCCAGAGCCCACCCGCGTCATCACCGTCCGCCTCCCCAAGAGCCTGCACGACTCGCTGCGGGCAGAAGCTCACGACCGCAAGACCAGCATGAACCGGCTCTGCATCGCCAAGCTGCTGCAAGGGGTCGACGAGCACCTGCTGTCCCCCGTTTCGCAGGTGGTGGAATAACCCGCCCGGCCGCCAGATCGGGATACGGATTCGGTCTGGCGGCGACAGAACGACACAATGCCGGAGGGCGTTGGCCCTCACCAGGCGGTTTCGGCCCGCGACCGGCCACCACGGTCCGGCCTAAGCCGACTCGCGCAAGCTGCTATCAGGTCAATGCCGCGCCACGCGTCGCTCAAGGATGAGCGCGCGGGGAGCGGCCCTGGCTCGGGCAGGCGCCCTCCGGCATGTCTTCTGTCTTGCCACGCGCAAGCAGACGACAATTGCCCCACGTCGCCCGGCGCGATCGTCGCTGGCGGCGCGCAGGTCGCTCGTTGTGCCGCTGTGGCGAATAGCGCCGTTGCTGCTACCCCTCGCAGCGCCGCTGTCGCTCGCCGTGCCTCGCTATCCCCTCACAAAATAGAAAAAATCCGGAGTGGACCTGTAAGCCGGGTTCTGTGCCGGCGTGTTGCGCCGGCGGCGATCATTTCTCTAGGCCGCCGATTGCTCGGCGGCTCCAGCAACCTACCCGGAGGTGGTGGCGACACGGACCGCGTCGCGCCGGCGCTTGCGCGCCAGCTTCCTCCTGCTTGGTCTTGCTCCCGGTGGGGTTTGCCTAGCCAGGCTGGTCGCCCAGCCTGCTGGTGAGCTCTTACCTCACCGTTTCACCCTTACCGCGTCGCTTGCGCGCCGCAGGCGGTTTGCTTTCTGTTGCACTTTCCCTGGCCTCGCGGCCGGTGGGAGTTACCCACCACCGTGTCCTGTGGAGCCCAGACTTTCCTCCCGCGCGTGCCTTGCGGCCCGCGCCGACGATCGCCCGGTCCACTCCGGAATGTGTGGCTATTGTACAACGGCCGCCGCCGCGCGTGGGTTCAATTGCCAGCGCGGCGGCGAGACTCGACCGCCGCCCACGATGGAATTCTCTGCTTAGCCCCCGCCCCGCATGCCCGCGCAAGACCGACCATCCCAACGAGGCGCCGCTTGCGGCGCAGCTCGCCTAGTTTCAAGCAACCCCGCACCATGGGGCACGGTATACTGTCTTTGATAGCCGCTTGCCGCCGAATCGTGCTCCGCAGCCGACCGTCCCCCGAGTTGCTGCCTCCACGCGCCACCCCTCACCGAGTTTCTACCATGACAACCGTCACCCTGGCCGAAGCCATGGCCAAGCTCGAAGAACTCGTCGATCACCTGGCCCCCGGCGAGACAATCGTGATCGTCAAAGACGACAAGCCAGTGGCGCAATTATCGGGGGCCAAAGCCGCAAAGCCGCAGCCGGTGTTCGGCGGTTGTCGCGACCTGGTGACGATCGTTGCCGACGACGAGGAGCACCTCGCCAGCTTCGATGAGGCGCTCCAATGAAGCTGCTGCTCGACGCGCACTCGCTCCTCTGGTATTCGGCGGGCGACACGCGCTTGAGCGCCGCCGCGAAAAACAAATGGTCGCGCGCGGTGCTCAACCAATAAGTCCAGCCGCGCTGCCGGCGCTGGGGTCGGTCTTGCGCCGTTTCCACCTGATGCGGATTGTCGCTCATGGTTCTCAACTTGAGTTAGGGCGTCGCCGCCAGGCCTGCGGCGACAGGGCAGATTTCGGTCATCGGCTTCGGCGAATCGTCGCGGCCATGTGACGGGATGGCGCCCGCGTCAGGCGCCAATCGCCGCAGAGCCACAAGCATCGTCCAACAAACCGGATGCGCCATTTTCAATGTTGTGTTCTTGGCGCGAACCAAGGGTATATCGCGGGCAGCACCAAAGCGGTGAGCATCGTCGACGTGATGAGCCCGCCAATGACGACAGATGCCAGCGGCCGCTGAATCTCGGCGCCGGCCGTTGTGGATATGGCCATCGGCAGAAAGCCTAGGCTTGCCACCGATGCCGTCATCAACACAGGCCGCAATCGCAACAAGGCGGTCTCGCGCGCCGCGGTACGCAAGTCGGTTCCGGTGGTTCGCATGCCCTCCGCGCCGCTCACCCAAACCAATCCGTTCAGCACCGCCACTCCAAACAGCGCAATAAAGCCCACGCCGGCTGAAATGCTAAATGGCATCCCCCGCAGCGCGAGCGCGATGATTCCGCCCGAAGCGGCAATGGGGACCGCCAAATAAATGAGTAGCGCCAGTCGCATCGATCCGAATGTGCCATAGAGCAACAAAAAGATCAGCAGCAGCACGATCGGCGTAATGATCGCCAGCCGCAGACTTGCCGACTGCAGATTCTCAAAATCTCCTCCCCATTGAATGGAATAGCCAGTCGGCAGGGGTACATGGTCTTGAATCGCCCGTTGGGCCTCGTAGACGAAGCTCGCCACGTCGCGATTGCGCACATTGACCGACACGTACGTGCGGCGCCGCATGGCCTCGTGGTCGATGCCAGGAGGGCTCTCGTCCAAAATAACGTCGGCTAGCTCGCTTAAGGGAACTTGGCTGCCAGCGGCGGTATTGATGGGAAGTTGCTTCAGCAAATACTCGCTTTCGCGCCACAACGGCGGATACCGGACAATGATCGGAAACCGGGCGCGCCCTTCCAATACCTGGCCCACTTCATAGCCGCCGACCGTGGAGACGGCATTCATCACGGCCGCGGCATCGATGCCATAGGCGGCAAGTCGATCGGGCTTGACTTGAACACGCAAGGTCGGCACGTTTGCCTGATAATCGGCTTTGACATCGGCCGCGCCGGGAATGCCGCGGAGCACGCTTTCGATTTGCTTGCCTTTCTCGGCAAGGATCTCCATGTCGTCCCCATAAAGCAGCACCGCCACATCGGCCTTGACGCCGGCCACGAGCTCATCGACTCGCATTTCGATGGGCTGACTGAAGCCAAACTTGATGCCGGGAATTCGCTCCGCCAACTCCTTTGACATTGCTTCGATCAACTCGTCACGAGACTTCGCGACCGGCCATTCGGCGGTTTCCTTGAGCAGCACCCACACGTCGGTTTGATGCACTCCCATCACGTCATTGGCGACTTCCGGACGTCCGGTCTTCGAAAACACGGTTCGCACTTCGGGAAATTCGCGCAGCAATTGCTCGATCGATGTGGACATCGTGATCGCGTCTTCCAGGCTCGCGCTCGGCAGACGCACCACCTCGATCAACAGATCTCCCTCGTCCAGCCGAGGCATGAACTCGGCCCCCAAATAACGCGCTATCGGGATGCTGGTCAAAAATAACGCCAACGCCAAGCAGACCGTCACAACCGGCGAGCGAATCGCCCGATGCAGTATGGGTTGATAAACGCGCTTGAAGGCGCGAATCAGCCATACCTCGCGTTCATTCATCTGGCGCGGGAGACATAGCGAGGCCAAAACGGGCATCAGCGTCAAGGACAACACCAACGAGCCAGCGAGCGCGAAAAGAACGGTCAATGCCATGGGACGAAACAGTTTGCCTTCCGTGCCCTGCAAGGCCAGGATCGGCAAATAGACGACGGCGATGATCAATTCGCCAAACATGGTCGGCTTACGCACTTCAATGGCGGCGTCGCGTATGACATCGGAGTGCGACTTGCCCGTATTTCCATGCGAGAGATGTCGTATGCAGTTCTCGACCATGATGACCGAGCTATCGACAATCAAGCCAAAATCAATGGCCCCCAGGCTCATCAAACTGGCCGTAATGCCCGTTGCGGCCATGACATTGGTCGCAAAGAGCATCGACAACGGAATCGCCAGGGCTACGATGATCCCGGCGCGGATGCTGCCAAGCAGCAGCAGCAACACCATCACGACCAACGCGCCCCCTTCGATCAGGTTGTGCAATACCGTGTCCAGCGTGCGCTCGATCAGGTGGGCTCGGTCATACGTCACTTCTAAAGTGACGCCAGCGGGGAGCGAGCTTTCGATCTCGTGAAGTTTTTCCTTGGCCCGTTCCACTACGATCCGCGAGTTCTCGCCGATCAACATCATGACCATTCCCGTCACGGCTTCGCCGCGGCCGTCACGCGTGACCGCTCCTTGGCGAACCATCGGAGCGATGTTCACCTTGCCTAGATCGCCGATCACCAGTGGCGTGCCGTCCAAACTCTGACGCACAATGACCGCTTCGATGTCCGCGACGGTCTTGAGCAACGACTGCCCGCGGATGTAACGCTGCTCGCCGTGATGCACGATATAGCCGCCCCCCGCGCTGGCGTTGTTCTGGGCTAGCGCATTGAATACTTCCGGCAGCGTGATTTCGTGGGCGGCGATTTTGTCCGGATCAATGGCCACTTCATAGGTTTTGTAAAAACCGCCATGCACATTGATCTCGGTCACGCCCGGAACTTGCCGCATTCTGGGAGCGATCTCCCACTCCAGCAGTGTCCTCAGTTCCATCGGCGTGTAGCCGTCACCGCGAACCTCAAATTGCAGCACCTCGCCAAGCGCGGTCGTTAGTACGCCGATCGTCGGTGTGCCATATCCTTGGATGACTCGCTCGCGGGCGTCGCCAAGCCGCTCGCTGACAAGCTGTCGCGCGCGAAAGATGTCGGTCCCCTCGTTGAAAACGATGGTCACCAGCGATAACCCGAACTTGGAGACGCTGCGAATCTGCTCCACATTGGGCAGCCCATTCATCGTGGATTCAACGGCGTAGGTCACATACTGTTCGACTTCCAGCGGCGAGAGCGCGCCCGCTTTGGTCACCACTTGCACCTGAACATTGGTCATGTCCGGCACGGCGTCGATCGGTAGCGTAATGGCGCTATACAGACCGCCCATCGCCATCAATCCCACCATGGCGAGCACCAGCAAGGGGCTTTTGAGCGACAGTTCAATCAATCGGGAGAGCATGAGTTGCCTTGCTACTGAATGAGGAAGGACCAAGTTCAGTCGTCCTGGCCGCGGAGGAGCCATTCGCTTTTGAGATAGAAGGCCCCTTCCGACACGACCGGATCGCCTTCCTGCACTCCGCTGAGGACTTCGATCCAATGTTCCGTCGCCATGCCAAGCGAGACATCTGTTTTGCGGTAGGCGCCTTCGCCGGCCGCCACGAACACAAAGGCTTGCGACTCATGACGCATGACCGCCCCCTCTGGCACGACCAGCGCGCGCCGCGGCGCGCCAAAGGGAATCGTCACCCAAGCAAACATGCCCGGTTTGAACCGTCCCGCGGCGTTGTCCAGTTCGGCCACCACAGGCACCGCATGACTTTGCGGCGACGTGCCCACCGAGACGAATAGCGGCGTCGCTGGCAAGCGCTGGTCGGGCACCGCCGGACAGTCCACCGTGACGTTGGTGACGCTGCGCAGGTCGAAATCCGCCCATTCGCGCGCGTAGATCTGCGCGGAAACCCATACCGTGTCCACGTTGGCGAGGACAAACAAATTCTGCGACGCGTTGAATTGAACGCCGTCGGTGACAAAGCGTTGCTCGACAAAGCCATCGATGCTCGACTGCAGCACCACTTCACACAAACTCGCGTCCAGTGGTGTGGTCGACAACTCGGCGAATGGCCCCAGGTGCAGGCGAAGTTTCTGCCGATTGACCGCAACCAGGCGTTCCGCGTGTTCGAGGTTGGCTTGGGCCAGATCGCGGCGCTGCGCCGCTTCGAAGCGCGATTGTTCGCAAATCCCCAAGAAGTTCGCCCGGGCGACTTCTTTGTCGCTTTTTCGTTCGCGAATCGTGTTTCTCGGCAGCGCGCCGGTCAGCGACTCGCTAGATCGGTAAGTCCCCTCGGCAAACAAGTACCGGGAATACGCCGAGACAATCTTGTCGCGGTGGTTTCCTAGCGGCCGGTCCTGGTATTCGCGCTCGATCTCCTCGACCTGCGGATGGTTTTTCAGCGTCGCCTGCAGCGCTTCCAAATTGGTGGCGATTTCAGCCGCCCAATCGCGTTCGCGCCGAGCGATCGCGCAATCGGCTTCTGCCTTCACGATTTCGTCGCGCGCCAGTCCAACGGCAACGCTCGACAGTATCGCCAGGCGATCTCCTTTTTTTACTGCGTCGCCCGGTGTGACCAGCACTTGCGAAACCAGGCCGTCCACCGGCATCCTTACTTCCAGCCGCCGCGACTCGTTGTAGCCAATGCGTCCCGGAACTCGACGTTCATCTTGCAGCGCCCGAACTTCGGCGCTCGTGGTTTGCAGCCGGGCTTTCGCCGTCTGCGCCGGCGTCAAGCGAACGACCGATTCCAACTGAGCAAGTTCTTGCTGTTCCTCAACCGCGCCGACCTTGGTCGCTGTCGAATGGCCAAATGGATTGGCGGCTATCAGCGAAACGGCGATGAAGATCGTCCCGCCGGCGCCGGCGACAAGGGCCATGCGGGAGCGAGGAACCAGTGCGCGCAGGCGCGCATAACAGGCGGCGAGATTCAACACACAGGTACCCTTCGTTAGTCAGATTCGAAAAACAGCGCTGCCAGCGTGCAGTGCCGCGAGACCTAAACTCGACTCGAAGGGAAGGTCAAATCTGAAAAGAGGCGATGAGCGCGCGCAGTGCCCTACCAGAGGGTGCTGGCGCTTCGTCCCGACGATGGCGCAACCAAACCGGTTCACTGTCGAAGCCGTGGTTGAGCGGCGGCTCAGACAATTGAAAGTCCAATGCCAGCCAATAGCTGAACGCTAGATCGTCGACTTGCGGCGCGGCGACAAAAATCACCCCTTGGCAAATGCAGCCCGTTTCGTTTTGACACCGGGGAGGGGCCGGCGGGGTGATGCGGTCACTGCTGGTATGAGACGCCTGCGCCATGCGCAAGAAGTAACCAGCGCGGTAAGCCTTGTGGCGCACACAATTGAACGGGCAGAGCGTCACCGCTCCGAGCACTAGCAACGTGATGGCGCGTCGTGGCTTCATGGAGCATCCAATTTTACTTGCGGTGGGCGGCTGCCGCAAATCGTAGCGTTCACGGGCGACTGGCCAGTTTTCCTGGCGTCGTTAATTGTTTTGGTGGTTTAAGGTTGTCCAGCGTTGGTTCCAGAGTTCGCTGTCGTTGAGAGCGCCCAGGGCCACCATGAATTCGGCGTTGGTCGAGCTCCCACGCCGCGCGCAAGTCCGACCATCAAAACGAGGCGCTGCTTGCTCCGCAGGTTTCGAGAGAACCGCGCACCACGGGCCACGGTATACTGTCTTTAGCAGTCGGTTGCCGCTGGATCGCGCCCTCGGCCAGCCGACCGTCCCCCGGGTTACCGTCTCCACCACTCACCGAGTTTCGCCCATGACAACCGTCACCCTGGCCGAAGCCAAGGCCAAGCTGGAAGAACTCGTCGATCACCTGGCTCCCGGTGAGACGATCGTGATTACTCAGGGTGACAGGCCAGTCGCGCGGCTCGTGCCGCCGGTCGAGGCTCCATCGCAACCAGCCAGGCGCCAGTTGGGCTGCATGCAAGGCAGCTTGACCGTCGTCCGTGACGATGACAGCCACCTCGAAGACTTCGCCGAGTACATGTAATGCGGGTGTTGCTCGACACGCACACGTTTCTGTGGGCAGGACTGAACAGCCCCAAACTCAGTGAACATGCTCGAGCGATCTTCGACGATCCCGCGGCGCAGGTTTCCGTCAGCGTGGTCAGTCTGTGGGAGATCGCCATCAAATTGGGGAAGGGCACGCTGAACTTGAGCGAACCCTTCGAGCCGTTTGTCAATCGCGTGCTACAGGAACTGGTCGTCGACCGTCTGCCGATCAAAATGCCCCATCTCAACTGCCTGACCTCGCTGCCTTACCATCATCGCGATCCGTTCGACCGCTTGCTCATAGCGCAGGCGCTGGCCGAGGGTGTGCCGCTGTTGAGCGCCGATGCCGAACTGGACGCCTATGGCTTGCAGCGAATTTGGTAGCGGAATGGCGCATCGCAAGAGCTATATCATCGCACCCGGCGGCTTAATACCGCACCAGCGCACCACTCGACGGTTGATCTTGGCGCTGATCTGCGGCGCGGCGCTTTTGGCCCTCTGGGGCGTTTCGGTGGGTCAGCGCGCACAACTCAAGCGGCGAGCTCTGTCGCAGTCACTGGCGTTATTCGACTGAAACGATCGCTCACCCAGAACCCTGCACATTGTTTGTGGTCTTCAAGGCGCGGTTACGATCGACACCAAAAGTCCAGCGGCTCAGGCCGCGGGCGGGTTCTTGATTCAACCCGGCGGCGCGATCGTGCATTCCCCAGAAGAAGCGCTCGAAAGCTTGCTGTCCACGCCCGAACTGGCGGCTAGCCCTGTTGTTGCCAATGGGGAGCCTCTGATGCGGCGAATCCGCTCGTGGCTCTGGCACTACTTTCCGAGCTTCATGTCCAACTGACGCCACCATCTCTCAATGTTAGTTTTCCTCGCCACGTTCGTTCCTCCGAAGCCGAACCGCCATCGATGACCGCGACCAACCAGCGCGACCAGGTGTGCCGACTGGCAAAGTCGCGTCCCGATCTGGCGCTGGAAAAAGCCCGCGAAATCACGGAGCCGTGGTTCCGTGCGCAGGCATTGGCATGCGTGGCTCGCCACACTGCCGGGAAAACCGTCGCCATTGCCAACGAGGCGGCGCGTGCGGCGTTATTATGCGACGATGCGTACAAACAAACCGCCGTGAGGGCCTGGGAGATCGCAGCGCTTGCCGAAGCGGGGGTGGTTGCCGAGGCCTCGCGCCGCCTGCGCGAGTTGGTCAAAGCCAGTGCAGCGGTCGTTCCCCTTGCCTCACGCGCGGAGGCGTTGTTCCTCTTGTTGCAGGCGGCCGCCTGTCTTTCATCGGGCGACAGGCAATCGGTGCATCAGGTCCTACAACAAGCGTGTGCGCACGATGGCCATTGGCGCTGCCAGCGAGCGCTGCGCGACGCTCAGCGGATCGAAAACGGAGAACAGGCCCCGCGTCCCTTCTTCCAATAGCAAGCTTCTTTCGCCGGCGCTGCGGTTCAACTACCCTAATATTCTCCCGGCCCGATCGCGCGTCGGTTCCTTCCCGCCACACACTTTCCCACCGGATCATCATGTCACGTCACGCCCAAAAATTCGCATCGCTCTTGTTGCTCGCCATCGGTTTTTGCGCCTCCCCCACTTGGGCCGCTGAGCCGGTCCCCTGCACCGTCGTCGACGATGTGGTCTACGGTCACAAGGATGGGCTGGCCCTCACCATGGATGTCGTCACCCCCAAAGAGAACGCCAAGGGGCTAGGCATCGTGCTGGTGTCGAGCGGCGGCTGGCGATCGGGCAAGTCCGACGTCCCCGGCGAGGAGCAACACCGCCTCGAACACGAGCATTGGACGCAAGGTCTGCTGCGCGGCGGCTACACGCTGTTTGTCGCGCGCCACGGCAGCGGTCCGCGCTATCACATTGGCGAGATGATCGACGACATGCGCCGCGCCGTCCGCTTTGTGCGCCTGCGCGCCGCCGACTTCCATGTCGATCCCGCCCGCATCGGCATCACCAGCGGTTCGTCGGGCGGGCATCTCTCGCTCATGGTGGCCGCCACTGGCGACGACGGCAATGCCGAATCCAAAGACCCCGTCGAGCGCCAAAGTAGCCGCGTGCAGGCCGTGGTCGCCTGGTTTCCGCCGACCGATCTGGTGAACTGGAGCAAGCCCGGCGGCTACAAGTTGATTCAGACGTTGCGTCCCAAAATGTTCGAGGAGATGTTTGGCGAGGTGACCAACATCGAGGAGCAACTCAAGAGCGTCTCGCCGATCTACTTTGTCACCCCCGACGACGCGCCGCTATTGCTCTTGCATGGCGACAAAGACGCCACCGTGCCGCTGCAACAATCCGAAGTGCTCAAGGCCAAGTACGACGAGGTCGGCCTGCCCGTCAAGTTGATCGTCGAGCCGGGCGGAACACATCGCGGCTGGGACGGCATCCTGGATGAATACCCGGCCGTCTGGGAATGGTTCGACAAATACCTGCAACCCAGCGTCGCCGCCGCGCCCGCCGCCGCCGAGTAGCCGGCGCATAGCGCGCGGCTACTGGGCCCAATGGCATGACCACAATGCCGCGCGTCTCATTTCGGCGGATTAACGGTTCCCGCTGGACCTACCAGTCCCGACTCGGCCAAATCAGCCAAGTTGTAATCGTCCAGCGCAAGCAGGCGGCTAGCGCCAGGGGCCGGCGGCTTGTGTAGGCCATTGACTTGAGTGGTCGCGGGCACCTGGATCGAAAAATCCTTGTCAGCGGGAGGACGACCGCCCAGATCGTCAGATTCCCAGACTTTCGCGATCCACACCTTCCCGGCGCGATTCGATGGCTTGACGGGTCCCGCGCATACTCGCACTCGTTTGGCCATCATTCCTGTTCCACAGGCGACAAAACGATCCGCGCGCCCCACGGAGCGAAACAACTCCGTGCCGGCGTTATCCTGGCTTATCTCTGTGATGCTTTCGATCACTGGTGGCGAATAGCCGGTGTAAAATCTGACCATCCTTGTATACGTGCCCTCTTTGGGACTGACTCGCCGCAAGGTTGCTTGCAAGTGCGTCGCATCGGCCTTTTCCACTTGAGATGTCACCGATTCTTCGAATTCCGGTCTTGCCTCAAAACCTCCCAGTGGTTGGCCATCGACGCCGCCGCCGAATGCAAACGGCGTAACGATTGCCCCTCCAACGCTGGGAATCCACAGTTTGTCAACCGTATCTGCCCGCCGACGAGCGAACTGCGCTGAATCGCCAAAATTGCCTCGGCGCGGAAAATACGTCAGGAACATCGCGCCATTGCTTACAGCGTCGATGGAGACATTGGTGATCCGCGATCCCGATCCATCAATGGACACGTCGGCGGGCGGCTTGCCGTAGTCGATGGAACAGCGCAATTGCTTATCACGCTTGCAAAAGACGCCATGCGCGGCGTCTTCATTCTTTGGTTTTCCGATTTTGGCGCCGAAGCGCCCCTCGAGCCCATCATCAAGGGTCGCTGCTGTTCCTTGGCGGTAGGTGAAGGTGCAATAAAACGACAGGCCGCAGCGCCACTCATCGACAGCGGCGTCCAAAACACGAATTGACTCATCCGCGTTGCTCGGCGCCTGGCCCGCGATCGCGACACTGAGCAAGCCCGCAATCAACATCGCATTCATAAATACCTCCGCCGACATCATTCAACGGCATTAGCGCAGCATACAATCGCGAGAATGTTGAGTACGCCCGCAAGAGCTAAAACGGCGCCAACCACATGCTTGGCGGCACGCTCCGCAAACAGCCAACTGGCAGTCGAAAAGCCCATGCCCACAACCGCTAAGAAGTAGAGAAGAGATCGGTCGTTTGGGTTGAGTCAGCTACTTTCGGAAATTATCGGCAAAAACCGCGCACGTCAAGAAAAAGTTCTGAAATCACAAGGGTTACAAGGACTTGCCGAGCATGGTTCAACGATTATTTGGCGCCGAAGTCCACGCCGTCCGCCGCCGAGTAGCCGGCGCATAGCGCGCGGCTACTGGCGGTGCTTGTCGGCGAAGTGCGGCGGTTACTTCTGGCGTTTGAATTCAAACGCGGACTTGCCCGCTTCCTTGCCGTCGCTGTAGTTCGTCCATTCCGTTTTGAGGGTGTCTTGGTCCACAAACGTGAAGGTGACGCTGCGCATGTACATGTCCTTGTCCGACGCGAGGTTGGTCGCCCTGACGAACTCGAAGGCCACCTGATTGTCGCCTGGCCTGGGCTTGGCCCGCATCTGCGGCTGATTGCCCAGCATGCAGTAGTGCGTGAGCAACAGCGAATCGCCATCCGGGTGAATGACCGTGACCATTTCGTGGTCGGTGTCGGGCCCCATGGTCTCGACGACGGCGCTGCCGCCGGAGGTGACTTTATAGACGACGCGGACCTCTTGCTCCGTGTCGCCGTGCATTCCTTTGCCGATCCATTCCCCTTCGAGCATTGCAAATCGCTCCAGCGCGGGGGCTTCTTTGTGCGCTGATTGGTCTCTTGCCTCGACGGCATGCGATAGCCCGACGGTGCAATATGCGATCACGAGCGTAGCGGCGAGTTTGCTTTTCATGTGGTGCGCCTTGTTGTTGGTTGGGTGCAAGTCTTGGTGTGCGCGGACGGGTAGCGCTTGCGCGCCGCCTCGCCCGCTATGAGAAATCCGATGCGGATTGGTCTACGCCCCTTGCGCAAACGCCTCGACCATCGCCGCTTGCATCTGCTCCGGCGTCAGGTCGTGCTGGTGCGTGGCGAACGACCACTTGTGCCCAAACGGGTCAGCCACCACGCCGTAGCGGTCTCCCCAAAACATATCGGCGGGCGGCATCACCACCGTCGCCCCTGCTTCCTGCGCGCGCTGGATGGCGGCGTCGCAATCCACCACGTACTGATGCAGCGTCACCGGCGTCCCCCCCAGCGCCTGCGGTGTCTCCGACTTGCCATCGCAATACTCCGGAAAGTCGTCGACCAAAAACACCAGACTCGTGCCGATTCGCAGCGCGGCGTGCATGATCCGCCCGCCGTCGGGCGCCGGCATCCGCGTGACCACCTCGGCGCCAAACGCCTGCTTGTAAAACGCGATCGCCTGGTCGCAACCCGCGCAAACCAGGTGCGGAATCAAGTGTTCGTGTCCCGGTGGAATCGGTTGCTTCGATGGACTCATGTTCGATCTCCTGTGCGAAATTCGGGGGGAGCGGTTCCGGTAAACTGACCGTGCCCACTGACATGGCGGCGGCAACTGCTGTCAGCCACTTGCCGCGTCGCCGCCGGGGCCGTCATCAGATAGTCGCGTGGCCCCCCGCCGTTTCGACAAGAAAATCGATTTTCTTTTTCGTCGCGATTCTTCGGTGGAATTGCCGTGAATTGATGCGGCGCGCTGGCCAAATCCCCTATTCCCGACCGTTCTTCTTGGCAAACGTCAGCAGCCGCTCGATCTCGTAAGGGCTCCCCACATACAGCGGCGTGCGCTGATGCAGATTTTCCGGCTCAATCTCCAAGATGCGGCGTCGGCCGTCGGTCGCCATGCCGCCGGCCTGCTCCGCCAGATAGGCGATTGGGTTGGCCTCGTACATCAGCCGCAATTTGCCTTGCGCGTATTGATCGGTGGGCGGATACAGAAAAATGCCCCCCTTCATCAACGTGCGATGGAAGTCGGCCACCAGCGACCCAATGTAGCGCGACGAATAGTGCGTGTCGTCGTCGCCGCTCTTGAGCCAATGCAAAAATCGCCGGCAATACTCGGGAAAGCCGTCGGCGTTCGCCTCGTTCACCGAATAGATGCTGCCGCGCGCCGGCATCCGCAAGTTGGGGTGGCTCAACAGATACGCGCCGATCGATGGCTCCAACGTGAAGCCATGCACCCCTTCGCCCGACGAATAGACCAGCATCGTCGACGAGCCATACAGCACGTATCCCGCGGCCACCTGCTGCGCGCCTGGTTGCAGCACATCGGCCGCGGCGCCCTTGCCGCCCCCTGGCTCATGGCGAAAGACGGCGAAGATCGTCCCCACGCTGATGTTCAGATCAATGTTCGACGAGCCATCAAGCGGGTCGAAGATCACCACATAGCGCCCGCTCTCGGCGTTGTCGAGCACCACCACAGGCTCCTCATTCTCTTCCGAGGCCAGCGCCGCCACCGTGCTGCGATACTCCAGGCAATTCAATAGCGCCTGGTTGGCGAACACATCAAGCTTTTGTTGCTGCTCTCCTTGCACGTTGATCGAACCCGCCGCCCCCATCTGATCGCTCAACCCGGCGCGGCGCACCACCGCGGCAATCAACTTGGTCGCCAGCGTGATGCCAGACAACAGCCAACTGAACTCGCCCGACGCGTCCGGAAACCGCGACTTCTGTTGCTTGAGAATATGATGCTCCACCGTCATCGCGGTTCGCAGAGCTTCGCCAGTGGTGGGCGTCATCGTAGCGCCAGTCGCAAGAGGAGAGGGATCGATTACCGGCGCGCCAGAAAAAAAGCGCGCCGAGACTGCGGCCAGCATATCAGCCCGCCAGCGGCCTGCCAGTCAATTGCGATCCGACTCGTCGGCGCTTCGCCGGCGCAGTTCGGTCGACGAAATGTCCTGCCGAAACATCTCCGCGGGCACCTCCTGGCACAGCGATAACAATGCCGGCGGCAGGCTCATGTCGGCCAGGCCTTGGAATCGCCCCTCGACCGTTCGGCCAAACACCAGAAACCGCGCCCCGGCCGCGGCCAACTCGCCAATCGCCGCGTCGCGCGCCGCGGCGTCGCCGTCGTAGTAGCGCAGCGCGGCGATGCGTTCGATCGTGTCGGCGCCGACCACAAAGGTCGCCCCCGGAAACACCTTGGCCTTGTCAATGAATCGCGGCGCCCGCGTGAACCACACCGGCTCGTCGCCGCCAAACTGCGCCTGCCGCGCCTCCATTTCCAAATAGTCCAGCGTCGGCTTGTCTACGTTGGCGATGGAGATTTCGTGTTGCGCCCCTTGCCCCGTCAGTCGCTCCGCGACCTCGGCCATCTGCCGGTGCCCCGTATGCCGCGGATGAAACGCGCCGGGGAACACCACCAATCCGCTCCGGTGGCGCTCGTCGTGCTCGCGCGCTGTCTGGCGCGTCCCCAACAGCAGCGCTTGCCACTCTTCTGGCGCCCGACAAGCGCGCCGCTCGATCCGCTCTTGCTCAACCAACTCCAGCGAGTCCCACGGCGCGGGCACGCCCACCCCTTCCGCCGCCGCGCACAACACGAGCTCGGCGACCAACCGCTCTTCTTCTTTGCGTGTGCGCGCGCCCTTGACCAACTCCAACGACGCGCTCGCGGTCAGTCCCGCCGTTTGCCAGGCCACGTGCGCCCGGTGCGCGCCGCGCTTTGGCCGATCGCTCATCAAGCTGGCCGTGCAGCCAACCGCCGCGAGCAGCGTGGCCGACTCCGGCGCCAAGCGGCGCGCGCGCTCAAACGCCGCCATCGCCATCACTCGGCTGGTGGCCTCAGAGCAATATTGCTCGGGCTGCGCGCCCAGATAGTTCGTCAGCGCCGCGCTCGAGTACGGCACGACCGCCTCCAGCAGCGAGCGCGAACCGCCCGGCACGCGCAACAACCAGCCGATCGATTCCGTGCCGCCGCCTGTTATCACCAGTGTCAACTGGCGGCCAGCGTGGTGAATCGAGTCTGCCAATCTGTCGAGCGCTGCGGCGTCCATCGACTCCATCGTAGCGTGCGGCGCGCGGAAGACAGCCCCTCGCGGGTTTTGCCGGCGCCACCTACAATCGCTGGCGTGGATCCCGCCGCCGACAACTTCGACTTGCAGCACGCTCCGCATTGGGTCGCCGGCACACTATGGGGATTGCTCTCCGCGCTCGGCTACGCCTTGACCAATATCTTTTTGCGGCGGCTGTCGGTCGACACCGATCCCGCCTGGGCGTCGTGCATGAAGTCGCTCCCCACCTTTCTGGTGGCTGCGGTAATTCTTGCACGCGCTGCCGGCAAAGGCCAAACGGTATGGCCCGGCGCCCGCGCCGCGTGGTGGTTGCTCGCCACCGGATTGATGGTTCAGTTCTCCGGCAACTTGGTTTTTCAGTGGGCGCTGGGCGTCATTGGCCTCGCCCTCTCGGTCCCCCTCTCGTTTGGCACGATGATCGTGGCCAGCGGCCTGCTGGGGCGGCTGTGGCTGCGCGAGCCGATCACGCCGCGCATGTTGGCGGCCATGGGGCTATTGCTCCTCTCGATCGCGCTGTTGAGCGCCAGCGCCGCCGACGATAGCCACCAACTACCGCGCAGCTCCAGTTTGGAAGCCTCTCCCTGGTTGACCACCCTCGGCGTGGTCGGCGCCTGCTCCACCGGCATCTCGTATGCCCTGGTGGCGGTGGCCGTCCGCCTGGCGACTCGGCGACTGCCCGTCTCGACCACCGCGCTCATCATCTGCGGCACGGGGGTCTTCGCCCTCGGCGGCGTCGCCCTGCTGCGATTGGGTATGTCGGGCATCGCCGCCAGCTTCGCCGCGCGCTGGCCGCAACTGGTTGGCGCCGGCGCCTTCAACGTGGTGGGGTTTTTCTCGCTTGGCTTCTGCCTGCGTTACATTTCGGTCGTGCATGCCAACGTGCTCAACTCGGCGCAAATCGCCATTGCGGCGACCTGCGGTGTGCTCTGGTTCGGCGAGCCCAGCGACGCCGCGCTAGTGGCCGGCGTGGCGCTCACCATCGTCGGACTGGTGGCGATGCAATATCGCGGCCACGCCAACTGAATCGTTGTCGTCTCCGCCGCGCCCGGGTTAGAATGTCGCGCTCGACCACTGGACTTACGGAGCTAGAGACCCCCTCGATGCACACGACAAAATTCCGCGCGCCGATCGTGGCGCTGCTGCTTGTTTGCCTGTCCGCGCCGGCTTGGTCGCGCGCCGCCGAGACCGCGCTCTCCGGTGAATTGGCGACCCTCTTGGCGGTCAAGAATTTTGGCGAAGGGAACGTCGCCGCTGGCCAGGCGTGGCAAAAGGTGGCGCAGGCGCCGGCCGACCAGCTACCGGTCATCTTGCAAGCCATGGACTCCGCTTCCCCGCTGGCGGCCAACTGGATTCGCGCCGCGGTCGACGCCATCGCTGAGCGCGAACTGAAGCGGGGCGGCAAACTCCCCGCCGACAAGCTGGAAGCGTTCGTCCTGGCGACCAGTCACGACGCCCGGCCGCGCCGCGTGGCCTTCGAGTGGCTCACCAAGATCGACGCCACCGCCCCCGATCGCCTGATTCCCCACATGCTCGACGATCCGGGCGCCGACTTTCGCCGCGAGGCGATCGAGCGCTTGGTCGCCACCGCCGACGACCTGCACCAGGCCGAAAAGAAAACCGAGGCGCTCGCCTTCTATCGCCGCGCCTTCGACAAATCGCGCGACATTGAGCAAATCAAAGCTCTCGCCGACAAGTTGAAGTCGCTCGGCGAACAGGTCGATCTGACCGCGCATTTTGGCTTCTTGGTCAAGTGGAAGATGATTGGCCCCTTCGACAATACGGCGCTCGCCGGCTTCGACGCCGTCTATCCTCCGGAAAAGAAGATCGAGCCCGCCGCCAAATACGACGGCAAGTCCGCCCCGGTCACCTGGCAAGAGCACGCCACCACCGATGAGTTTGGCATGGTCGACGTGAACGCCGCGCTCGGCAAGGCGAATGGCGTGGCCGCCTACGCCTGCTATGAGTTCGATTCCCCTCAAGAGCGCGACATCGATATCCGCCTCGGCAGCCCCAACGCGCACAAGCTCTGGCTCAACGGGCAGTTGCTCTCGCAAAGCGCCTCGTACCACACCAACGAAGGCATCGATCAGTTCATCGCCAAGGGCCGGCTCAAGCGCGGAAAGAACATCATCTTGCTCAAGTCGCTGCAAAACGAGCAAAAAGAGACGTGGGCGCAGGACTGGAAGTTTCAATTGCGCGTCTGCGACGCCATCGGCACGCCGATCCCCGACGCCGATTCCGATTCTTGATCGCGCGACCCAAGTATCTGCAAGCGCCCATTTCGACCTTCGCCCCGCTCGCGGTGGGTGGCATGCCCAAGCGTAGCAAGCGCAGCGTGGGCATGTGACCGCGAGTTGGCCAAGTTCGGCCTTCTCCCTCCGGGAGAAGGTGGCCGATAGGCCGGATGAGGGACCGCGCGACGAGTCCCGACATGCCCCGCCATCATTCAGGAAGCGCAGGGCTTCCAAGTGTGCGGTGGGTGACATGCCCAAGCGGCAACTAGAAAAATCCGCCGAAGAACGCTCCCTGCGGCCACATCATCAGCGCCGGTCGCATCGCGTTTCGCGCCGACACGTCGCGCGCGTCGCGGGCGTTATCCACAAACCGGTCTTGCGCGCGCCCCGCCGCCGACCGCATGCTGTCCTGAAAACGCGTCGCCGATTCCGACTGCGCGTCGCGCACCCGCTGCAATCGCGCCAGCGACTGCTCCCGCCATTGCCGATACGCCTCGCGCCGATCCTCCAGCGAGACTCGATCGCGAAACGCCGCGATCAGCCCGCGCAGTTGGCTGGTGGTCATGCGGTCGATTTGCGCTCGCAGTTCCGGTATCTGCTCGACGCGATACCCCTCGTTGGCCACCAGATGGGCCACCAGTTGATCGCGGTCGCTGGCGCTCACCTCCGCCAGTTCATCGGTCGCTGGCTCGCCTGCCGCTAGACTCTCTGCCGCCGGATTCTCCGCCACTTGCGCGCTGGTCGGCGCGCCGGCCAGCGCGGATTGCCGCGCGTCGTGGCCCCCCAATACTATGAGCCAGATCGGCGCGGCCCCCACGACAATACCTATCAATCGTGACCAGCCAGTGCGTGCGGACATCGGCGGGGCCTCCTGCGCAAGTGGGCAAGTTCTAGATGGCGGCTTGCGCTGCAACACGCGCCGGCCGCTCACTTCATCTTAGCGGCGCGCGACGTTTGTGCCAGCAATCGCCACTAGGCGCGCAATGAAGAACAAAGAGGTAGGACTATACCGGACGATTCGGATCGCGAATCTGCCCCGCTTCGTCGTTCAGCACGTCGTAGCGCTTCGGTTCGCCAGAACCTTGCGACGCGCCTTGCTTCATCAGGCCAGCCCGGTCGAGCAACGAGCGGCCAAAGATCTCCGACTTCACATCGTCGTTGGGCGGAGGACCCACGGCGCCCAGCTCCACCGGCACGTAGTTCACTTCGTATTTGTGCTTGGCCACGACTAGCGTATCACCCGGATCGAGCCGTTTCTCAGTGATCGGGATGCCGTTCACCTTGGTGCCGTTGCGGCTCTTGAGGTCGCGGGCGTACCAATAGCCCCCGTTCACGTAAAGCTGGCAATGGTGCGCAGAGACATTCGGAAAGCGCAGCACAATGTCGCAACTTTCGCGGCGCCCAATCAACAGATCCTTCTTGATCATTGGAATGGGGTCGCCCCCACCAATGGGGATCAATTCGCCGAAGGTATTAGCCATGATCAGTCGTAATCGCCCGTTTCTTGTTCAACCCCTGTTGTAGTCGTAAGATCACACTGGCCAAGTAGTTGAACTGTGCGCCAGTGTAGTTGGACCCCCCGCGTGACGTCAATCAACCCACCCCCCGCGCAGCACGCCGCCGGCGACTGGCGCGCGGCCGGTCTGCGCTATCACGCCTACAACTTCTTTCTGCGCCAAAAGTTCGGTCAGCGGGTCCAAAAGGTCAGCCTCGACGCCGGGTTTACCTGTCCCAACGTCGATGGCACGGTGGCCATTGGCGGTTGCGTTTTTTGCGACAACCGTAGCTTCAGCCCCAGCCGCCGCGCGCCCCGCGTCCCCATCCAAGATCAGTTGGACGATGGCATCCGCCGCCTCAAGTGGCGCTATCAGGTCGACCGCTTTCTGGCCTACTTTCAGCCGGCCACCAACACCTATGCCCCGGTCGAGCGCCTGCGGCCGCTGTACGAGGCGGCGCTCGCCCATCCACAAGTCGTCGGCCTGGCCATCGGCACCCGGCCCGATTGCGTCCCCGCCGACGTGCTCGACCTGCTCGGCACGCTGGCCCAAGACGCCTATCTCTCGGTCGAGTACGGCATGCAGACCATGCACGACCGCTCGCTCGACTGGATGAATCGTGGGCATCATCACGACGCCACGATCGACGCCATGCACCGCAGCCGCGGACGCGGCTTTGAGATCTGCGCGCACATCATGCTGGGCCTGCCGGGCGAAACGCGCGACGACATGCTGGCCACCGCGGCCGAGGTGGCGCGGCTTGGCTTCGACGCGGTGAAGATCCACAACCTCTACGCCGTCGAGCGCACGCCGCTGGCCGAGCAGTTGCGCTCAGGACAAGTGAAGCTGCTCGAGCGCGACGAGTACATCGCCGTGCTGGTCGACTTCATCGAGCGCTTGCCGCCGCAGATGGTGGTCGAGCGACTGACCGGCGAGGCCCCGCCCGATTACTTCGTCGCCCCCGCCTGGTGCCTCGACAAGCCGGCGCTGCGTCAGGCCATCGACCTGGAATTCACCCGCCGCGACTCCTGGCAAGGCAAACGGTGGCGAGGTTAGTGTGCCGCCAATCAAGGTCATCCAGCTTCCGACCTGGCCCAGGCTCTCTGGCGCGGCGCCGAGCGGCGAGCCAAAGATGTGGCAGTTCAACGAGACACCCAACTCGATCGAGATTGTGCCGGCGCCGACTTCCAAGGGATGGATGCTTCTCGCTTTTGCCTATGCCGCCGTAATGCTGCTGGGCGCGCTGGCGGTGCTGCTCTTGGCGCCAAATATCGCCAACCCGTGGCGCCTGCTAGCGTTTAGCATCGTGCCAGTGATTGGCGTCGCCGGCGGCTGTTTGTTCGTTCAACTACTACACGAATACGAGCGGAAGCTCGGACCAATTCTGATCGTGGATTGGCCTGCCGATGAAGTGCGATTGCCGCGCGCCGCGCGGTCATGGCCGATCGACCGTGTGCGGCGGCTGGACATCGTGCATGGGCGTTACTCGATTCCATTCGGCAAGTACGACCGGCCACATTGGGACGTCAATCCGATGGTGGAGTTGCAGTTGGTGATTGACGAGGAGGGCGCTTGCTCCGCCTGGCCGTTGGTCGGGGCCAACGGCCGCAGCAACTGCGATGTGGTTTACGTCGCCAATCGCCTGGCCGAACGGTTCGGCGTGTCAGTCGATGTTGTGGACGACGACCACAATGCTCCGTCCGCTCACCGCTGATTCCCGCCCACCTCCTCAGCGCCCCCCCGCTTCCTCGCCCGTAACCCCTTGCCGCCTGGGCAATTGGTAGGCCCTGCCAAAACGCCCCAACACATCAACAAGTGTTCAAATTTGCTTGCCAATGCCGCCGGGAATTGCGAAAATCAACCCTGCCCACCTGAGAACATGGATTGTTCCACCCAACCCGCCTCTGGAGATGCAGTGATGTGTCGCTCGGTCCTACTCGGCATCTGTGCTGCGCTGGCTAGTTTTGCCTGCCTCACCCGCTCGGTCATGGCCGAAGACACCCCCGCGGCGCCCGCCGCTGCCACGACCCCCGCGGCCACTCCCGCCCCCGCCGATTCCGCCGCCGTCGAAAATCTGGGCCCCGCGCAATCGCTGTTCATCGAAGCGGGCAGGCCCGGCGAAGCCAACTTCACCCTCAACGGCCGCGACGCCCGCCGCCAATTGGTCGTCACCGCCGACTATGGCAACGCGCAACTCCGCGATGTCACCCCTCTGGTCGTCTATAGCGCGGCGCCCGCCGGTATCGTCGAGATCGACTCGACCGGACTGGTCACCCCGCTGGCCGATGGTCAGGCGACGATCACCGCCAGCGGGCCCGACGGCAAGACCGCTGCCTCCACCGTGACGGTGGCGCACATCACCGAACAAGTCCCCATCAACTTTCCGAACCAGATCACCCCCATCTTCACCAAGCTCGGCTGCAACGGCGGTGGCTGCCACGGCAAGGCGAGCGGACAAAACGGCTTCAAGCTGTCGCTCCTCGGCTTCGAACCGAGCGAAGACTATGAATACCTGGTGAAAGAGGGACGCGGCCGACGGGTGTTTCCCGCCGCGCCCGAGTTGAGCCTGGTGCTGCAAAAGGCGACCAACGCGGTCCCGCACGGCGGCGGCCAGCGGCTCACCAAAGACAGCCACGAGTATCGCCTGCTCAAGCGCTGGATCGAGCAAGGCATGCCCTATGGCAAGCCCGAAGACCCCTCCGTCGCGCGCATCGAAATCTATCCCGTCAATCGCACCATGATCCGCCGCGGCCAGCAGCAGGTGGCGGTTCTCGCGCATTACACCGATGGCTCGGTCGAGGATGTCACCCGCACCGCGACCTATGACCCCAACGATCCAGAAATGGCCGAAGTCGGCGTCGGCGGTTTGGTCAAAACGCTCGATCTGGCCGGCGACGTCGCCATCATGGCCCGCTATCAAGGGCAGGTGGCCGTGTTCCGCGCCAGCATCCCGCTCGGCGCCAAGGTCGAGGCGTTTCCGCCCGCCAAAAACTTCATTGACGATCTGGTGTTCGGCAAACTCAAGACGCTCGGCATTCCCCCTTCGGCCCCCTGCGACGACGCCACCTTCCTGCGGCGCACGGCGATCGACATTGCCGGCCGGTTGCCCACGCCTGACGAAACCAAAAAGTTCCTGGCCGACCCGGATCCCGCCAAGCGCGATCGCTGGATCGACGAGCTCTTGGCCAGCGGAGCGTATGCCGACTACTTCGCCAACAAGTGGAGCGCCGTGCTCCGCAACAAACGCGAGAACGCCGACTTCGCGCATGGCACCTTCGCGTTTCACGATTGGATTCGCGACGCGCTCTATCACAACAAGCCGTACGACCACTTCGTCCGCGAGATCGTCGCCGCCGCTGGCGAGCCGAGCACCAATCCCCCGGTCATCTGGTATCGCGAATTAAAAGAAGTGAACCAGCAGGTCGAAGACACCGCGCAGCTCTTCCTTGGCCTGCGGATTCAGTGCGCCCGTTGCCATCATCATCCGTTCGAAAAGTGGAGCCAGCACGATTATTTCGGCGTGGCGGCCTTCTTCTCGCGCGTCGGCCGCAAGCCGGCCGAACTCGCCGGCGAGCAGATCATCTTTCACAACCGCGGCGTCGCCAGCGCCAAGCACCCCAAGACCGGCGCCGTCATCAAACCCGCCGGCCTCGGCGCCCCGGTGCACGATATCGCCGCCGACCGCGATCCGCGCCAGCTACTGGTCGATTGGATGGTGGCCAAGGACAACCCCTTCTTCGCGCCCGCCCTGGTCAATCGCTATTGGAAGCACTTCTTCGATCGCGGGCTGGTCGATCCAGAAGACGACATGCGCGTGACCAACCCCGCCTCCAATCCCGAGCTGCTCAGTGCCCTGTCGCAGAGCTTCGTCGAGAGCGGCTTTGATCTGAAAGGCCTCGTCCGCGCAATCTGCCAGTCGCAAACATATCAATTGGCCTCGGAGCCCAACGAGTACAATCTCAGCGACAAACAAAACTACTCGCGCTTTTACCCCAAACGCCTGACGGCCGAGGTGCTGCTCGACGCCATCAATCAGGTGACCGATTCGACCACCGACTTTGGCGACCTGCCTCCCGGCACCCGCGCCGTGCAACTCCCCGATCAGCAGGCCAACAGTTACTTCCTCACCGTGTTCGGCCGTCCGCAGGCAGACACTGCCTGCGAGTGTGAGCGCTCGCAAGAGGCGAACCTGGCGCAGAGCTTGCACTTATTGAACTCGCCCGAGATTCAAGGCAAGCTGACCGCGGCGCAAGGCCGCGCGGCCAAACTGGCCGCCGACGCCGCTCGCGGCGACGAAGACAAGCTGCGCGAACTGTATCTGTGGGTCTACTCGCGCGAGCCCGTGGCCGAAGAACTGGCCATCGCCACGGCGCACTTGGCCAAGAACACCAACAAGCAGCAGGCCTACGAAGACATCGTCTGGGCGCTCGTCAACACCAAAGAGTTCTTGTTCAACCACTAGGCGCAGCGCGCATCCGCTTCCCTACGGAAACCGCTCAATCTGCAATAGTCCCGCCAGCCGCGCGCCGGCCAGCCACCGCTGTTCCTGTGACGCCACGTTGGCCAGATTGCTTTCCAGCAGCGTCCGCTGCGACGCCAACAACCGCAGGAAGTCGACCTCCCCCTGCGCAAACGCCTCGGCGTTGATGTGCTGTATCTCCCGCGCGCGTGGCAGAATCTCGCGCTGGAAATAATTCACCCGCTCTTGCGCCTGAATGAAGTTGCCCAGCGCCTCGGCCACCTGCGCCGAAAGTTCGTTCTGCACGCGCGCCAATTGCTGCGAGGCCACCCCCACGTTGGCTTGCGCCGCGCGGATGTTCCCTTGATTGCGGTTCCACAGCGGCACCGTCATGGTGAATTGCCAGATCGCCTGGTGCATCTCCGGAAAGATCTGCCGCTGATAACCCGCCATCGCCGTCAGGTTCGGTATCGGTTCCACGATCGCCCGTTCGAGCAACAGCCGATTGCGGCGAATCTCCACGCGGGCAATCTCGGCCGCCGCGTTGCGCGAGAGCACTCCTTGCCGCACCGCCTCGTATTGCAAGTCGGGTAGCGCCGCCGACAAGTCGCCGCGTACGCGCATGATGGTGATCTGTGGCAACCCAATCGCCGCCGTCAACTCGCGGCGCGTGGCCGCCAAGAGCGCCAGCGCGTTCTCCAGTTCCATCTCGGCGCGGTCCTGCTCGATGCGCAACAGCAGCGCGTCGGTCTTGGCGCCTTCCCCCCCTTCGTACAACTTTTCGGCCGCCTCGCGCGAGCGCGTCGCCACGCCCACCAGGTTGCGCAGCACCTCCACCCGCTCTTGGGCCACCAGCGTGCTGTAGAAGGTCGTGCGCACCGCGGTCAACAATTCAAACCGCGTGCGCACAAAGTTCAACTGCGCTTGCCGCCAGCCTTGCATCGCCGCGCCGCGACTGAGCCGCAACTTGCCGGCCGTGATGAATTCTTGCGTTGCAAAGCCGTTGTACTGAGACTCCGCCCCCGACATCTGCGGCGACTGCACATTGATCGTCGGGTTCGGATACAGCCCCGCCTGCAGCGCTTCGCCCCGCGCCGCGGTGGCGGCATCGGCCGCCTCGCGCAAGTTGGGGCTGTTGGCCAGCGCCATGCCCACCACTTCGTCCAGCGTCGTGCCCGGCACCTTGCGTCCGCGAACCGTCTCCGGCGCGGCGGGCGGTAGCGGCGTCACTCGCGCCGCGCCGCTCGGTGGCGCATGTAGGCCAAATTGCGCCACCGCAGGCGGTGACGGGGGAGGCGCCGCCGGCTGTTTCGCGGGCTGAGCGCCGGCGATGTCAGCGCGCCACAGGCAACAAGCGGCGACGATCAAAAAACAAGGCCAGGTGGTTCGCATGCAGTCTCGTCGTGGCAGGTCGGATTCGCGTCTCACCGCTGCGGCGCGTCGGCACATGCCAAACCGCCAGAGCGATTGGTCCAATCGCTCCAATGAGTTTCTTCGTCGCGCGCCGCACACTTCAAGCAAACCAGCCGTCGCGCATGGCAAGGGCGCCGAAGTCCGCAAGACTCGCCGCCGCGCCGCTGCTTTGCCCAATCGAAAGAGCTTGCCAAAACGGGCGCTAGCATCGGCCGCTAGCCAACTCGGCCGGTCGTCCACAGCAGCCCGTTTGCCAGCATGCGGCGAAAGCTGGCTTCGCCAAAATCGCCAGGATGCCCCAGCGAGGTGTAAAACACCCGCCCGCCACGCTGCTCGCGCGTCCAGGCGATCGGCTCGGTGTGCCCCGGGATGCTGCCACGTAGTAGCACCGTCACATCGCTAGCGACCTGCCGATTGCGGTATAAGCTCCCCGCCGATTCATACGGCTCAAAGCCCGCCAAGATCGGATGCTCGCGGGTCGCGTCGACCATTTCGATCCGCGTCTTCGGCCCGTCGGCATAGTGATTGCCGTAGTCGCCGCCAAACACCTCCTTGTCGAGCGCCAGCCAGTTTTGAAACGCATGGCTCGCCGTGCGCACCCCCACCACCGGCCGCCCCGACAGGCAATACTTCTTGACGCGCTCCAGCGGCTCGCCGTCGATGGTCATCCGCCGCGTGAACAAGAGCATCACGTCGCACTCGTCGAGTTGTTCGAGGCCCGGCAGGTTATCGTCACTCTTGCGAAAGGCCTTCAGCGAACGGATGCCGTGCTCGCGCTCCAGATACTCGGCGTAACCGGTCAGCGACTCGTCCGATTTGTACTCCAACGAGCCAGACACCAACAGCACGGTTAGCGGCCGCCGTGTTGGCGCGCCGTGCGCGCCAGCGGCGGATTGACCCAGCGCCGCCGCCGCGCCGGCGATGGCGCCCGCCAAAAACGCGCGACGCGATCCATGCCGCCATCGCATGGCTAGCGCTCCCGCTCGGCCGCCAACACGCCGCGCACGATCTTTTGCAGCTTCGGCTCCGCCTCGTTCGCACGCGCGATGATCTCCTCGATGTTCGCTGGCTGCAGCGCGTCGGGCAGACACAAATCAGTCACGATCGAAAGGCCCAACACGCGCAGCCCCGCATGCACCGCCACAATCACCTCGGGCACGGTCGACATGCCCACCACGTCGGCGCCGATGGCCCGCAAAAAGCGATACTCCGCGCGCGTCTCCAGATTCGGCCCCGTCACCGCCACATACACGCCGCGGTGCGCACAGATGTTTTCGCGCCGCGCGATGTCCAAGGCCCGCTCAATCAGCGCCGGGTCGTAAGGGCGGCACATGTCCGGAAAGCGCGGCCCCAGCCGATCGTCGTTGACGCCGATCAGCGGGTTGTCGTTCATCAGGTTGATATGGTCGTCGATCACCATGATGTCGCCGCCGCGATAGTAGGGATTCATCCCGCCGCAGGCGTTGGAGACGATCAATAGATTGGCGCCCAGCGCCTTCATCACCCGCACCGGAAAGGTGATCTGCGCCAGCGGGTAACCCTCGTAAGCGTGAATCCGCCCTTCCATGGCGATGACCGGCACGCCTTCCAGCCGGCCGCACACCAACCGGCCGGTGTGCCCCGTGGCGGTCGAGCGCGAGAAGTGCGGCACCTCGTCGTAACTGAGCGTAATCGGAGACTCGATCTGCGCGGCCAGCCCACCCAGGCCCGTGCCGAGGATGATGCCGGCGGCCGGCGGCGTGGGACATGCGGCCCGAATCCGGGCCACGGCGGCTTCGATCTTGGGATAAAGGTCAAGCATGAGGTAGTGATCGGTGGCTAGTGGTTTGGTGGGTGTTGGTGGTTAGTGCTGGGTATCGGAGTTTAGTGGCTGCTTATGGGCGATGATGGCAAATGATTGGCGTTGCTGCCGGTAGTTCGTGGTGAATGGTTGGTGTTCGTGGCGAATGACTCAGTAAATCTCGGCCTTCGCCCCGCTTGCGGGGAGAAGGTGGCCGCAGGCCGGATGAGGGGTCTTCCAACTTTCTCGTACTAGTGATCATCTCGCACAAAACCATAGCAGACGCGGCGCACGCGCCAACCAAGTAGTCGCTCACCCCCTCCCCTCCAGCAGCAGCACCAGCGCCCCCAGCGCGGCCACGCAGCCAATTAAAGCGGCAAAGCGCAGCGGGCTGGCCTTGCCGGCCGATTCACCCGGTTCCAACGGCGCCGGCAAAACATCTCCGGCCAGCGGTTGATACAGCCGCAGGCCGCTCGCCCGCGCCACGAGCGCCACCAAGAGCGTGCAAGTCAACGGGCCGGCCATGAGTGAAAACACTTCTCGGACGTCTGGAGGTACCCACCACCAGCGCGTGTACCCAAAGTACACAGCCGCGCCATTGATTGCGCAAGTCGCAACCCAAATTGCCAGCAGCCGCGCGCGATGTGATTGCGCCAACACCAAACCGAACAGTGGGACAATTTGCCACGTCGCCATCACGAACACCAGCACCATGAACATCTCATCCAACAAGCTACCGTCGAATTTTCCGACGATGGGAACAAATCCCCACAGCGCGAACGTCGCCGATAGCAGCGTGATCCAGCCCAGCAGGTGCGCGAGGCGAAAACGGCGCTCGCTCTCAAGCGCCCCATCGCTGCCGCCGCTCGCCACCAATCGCCAACCGCGATATCGGCGCAGCCACCAGCCAATGAATTGCGCGGCGCCGCAAATCGCGACCGCCATGACGATCATCTGCACGAAGGTTTCCGCATCGATGACCCGACCTCGATTGCTCGCCACACCCAGCAGCCAGGTCAGCGCGCACAGCCCAGAGAGATAAAACGCTCCCGTAACGCGAACCGCAGGCGGCGCTGTACCAAACACCCCCCACAGCCCCAGCAGCGCGGGCTCGGCAGTCATAAAGCCCAGCACAAACAGCGCCGCAATTCGATCGGCATCGTCCATCGGCAACAGCAGCACATTGCCCATGCCCAGCACCACGGAGAGCAGGGCGAACACGATGATGCGCTGGTTCGACGACATGCGCGGCCCCAAAAAATGAACATAGTTAGCGATAGGCGTAGCGGCCTATGAGTCGCTTCAACTGCTCAACTGGTCTCCTGCTCCGCTGACTGACGTGCCCCCTCCCTTTCTTTCCTCCCCGCGCCTCGGCGTCTCAGCGGTGAACAATCTTTCCTTCGCGTCTTAGCCCGCTTGGCGTGAGTCTCTTCCCACTAGCGGAGTCCGCCGCGCCACGAGCGAGCCGATTTCGGCCTTCGCCCCGCTTGCGGGGAGAAGGTGGCCGACAGGCCGGATGAGGGGCCTTCCCTTGCCACTCTCCACTACCCCCGACTCTCACAGCCGGTAATACACATCCATCACCTGACGCAGCATGTCGTGCACAATCTGCCGGTCGGGCACCATCGCCGCCATGCCGTAGATCGGCGCCATCCCTTCGGTCGCGCCGGGGTTCGCCTTCACAAAGTCGAGCGACTCGCGCAGGTCGCGCACAAACCGCTCGGCCACGCCCGGCTCGGCGTGCCGCAAGGTCGGACTCAGGTGGATTCCCGGCGGACGCTGCAACCCGGTCAGCGACCAGTGCCGCGCCGACATCTGCTCCAGCACCTCGTACATGTTCACCTCGTCGGAGCCAAAGGCGAACACGCCAACCGTCTGCCCAAAGATGTAAAGCTCTGGCATGTCGGCCACGCCTTGCTTCATGATCTTTACCGCCTCCATGATGCGGCGAGTGGCGTCCAGGTAGCCCTTCTCCCCCATGCTCATCAGCGCGGCCCAGCAGGCGGCGCTCAGTCCCCCCGGCCGACTGCCAGAAAAGGTCGGCGAATAATAAAGCCCCCCCGGCCAATCGGCGATGGTGAAGTATTGATGCCGCCGCAGCGCCCGCCCCCGATACAGCACCACCGAACTCCCCTTCGGCGCGTAACCATACTTGTGCGTGTCGCACGACATGCTGGTCACGCCAGGCACGCGAAAATCGAACACCGGCACCGGGTAGCCCAGCTTCTCGGCCCACGGCAAAAAGTATCCCCCCAGGCAACCGTCGACATGCAGGCCGCAGCCCTGCTCCTGGGCAATGGCGCCCATCTCGGCGATGGGGTCGATGGTGCCGTAAGGAAAGTTGACCGCCGACGCGACGATCGCAATGGTCCGCGGCGTGATCGCCTCGCGAATCGCCGCCAGGTCGGCGCGATAGTCGCCATCGAGCGGCGTCACCTTCAGATCGATGTTGAAGTATTGCCCCGCCTTGTGGAACGCCGCGTGCGCGCTGACCGGCACGACCAGCTCCGGCTCCGTGATGCCGCGCGTCTCGCGGGCATAGTCGCGATACGTCTTGATCGCCAGCAAGATGCTTTCCGATCCGCCGCTGGTCACCGATCCGCAAACGCCCTCCTCCGAACCAAACGGCGCCGTCGTCTGGCCGGCGCCCAGCATGTTCGCCGTCATGGCCACGATCTCGGCCTCGAACTTGGCGGCGCTCGGCCACAGATCGCTATGCAACTGATTGGCCTGCGATTGCAGTCCATAGGCCTTGTTCAAAAACTCGATGTGCTCACCGTCGCCGTGGTACACCGACCCCGAGGCGAAGCCGTCTTCCCAGCGCGCGTGCTCGCGCTCGCGCAATTCGGCGAACTGCTTCAAAATGGCGTCGCGCGCCACCCCCTCGCGCGGCAACTGCGCGTTTGTCTGCAACTCGCCACGGTAGGGGTGCATCATCTGGTCGATCGGGGCCAATAGGCCCAGGTCTTCGTCAGCGGCGTGCGACATGGCAGAGACTCCTTAAGCGGGTGGATCGGCGATCGCCGGCCGGCGTAGCGGCGAGCGGTTTAATCGGCGAAACAGTGGTCGATTCGCTTTATAAGCGGCCAGGAACGCTTTGAATAGTTCGTCGTACGTGGCGCGGTGCTCGGCCTGCGGTTCAAAGGTCGCCCGCACCTTCACCACGCGCGGTATCTCCTCCAGCGGCAACTTACCTAGCGCCGCCAGCGCCGTGAGCGCCGCGCCGCGGGCCAAGGCGTAGGTCGGATCGGCCATCTGCCGCACCGGCACGTTCAGCACGTTGGCCAGCGTCTGACACCACGTTGGCGAGCGCGCGCCGCCGCCAATAAAGTTCAGCTCCGCGAACGGCCGCCCGGTGAAGCGGCCTATCGCGTCGCGAACCCAACGCAGATTGTACGTCACCCCTTCCATCACCGCTCGCGCCGCGTGCCCGCGATGGTGCAACAGTGATTGATTCCAAAATCCGCCGCGCATGTCGGCGTCGCCGCTGGGGGGCCCCGCGCCGTTGAGCCACGGCAAAAAGATCAGCCCGTCGCTCCCAGGCGCCACCGACGAAACCAGTTGCTCCAACCGCTCCCAGGCGTCGGCCGGACGCGGGGCGTGGCTCAGCGCGTCGTCGGCCAATAGCCACTGATCCAAAAACGTCTCCAGGCACTTGCCCGCCGCCCCTTGCTCCGCCATCACCATGTTGCGGCCCGGCAGCGCCGCCGGCATGGTGGCGATGAAGTTGCCAATATGCGTCTTCTTGAACGGCACATGACAACTCATCCAAGACGTCGTCCCCACGCACACATGCCCGGCGTACTCGGCCACCGCGCCGCTCCCCACCAGCGCCGCCTGTGTGTCGCCAATGCCAATCACCACCGGCGTCTCGCGCGGCACGCCCCACAGCTCGGCCATCTCCGGCTTCACCGGCCCCAGCACGGTGTCGACCGGCAACAAGTCGGGCAGCTTCTCCCGATCCACGCCCGACCAGGCCAACAGCACCGGGTCGTAGTCGATGCGCCGCGCGTTGCGATTGTCGGTGAGCAAATAAGGAAACGCGGTGGAGTACGACGCCGCGCAGCGACCGGTGAGCCGAAAGTTGATAAAGTCCATCGGCTCCAGCAGCTTGTACGCCGCGCGATAGACGTCGGGCCGCTCGTGCTTGAGAAACAGCACATGCGCCAAGGAGTCCGCGCCCGAGTGCGTCGGCACGCCGCCGGTCATCCGCAGCCAGCGGATCAACTGCCGCACGCCATACCCGCTCACCTTGATCGGCCCATCCATCACGCGCTTGGTGTGCCGCGCGCCGCGGCTATCGGTCCAATGAATCGCGTTGTGCAGCGGCTCGCCGGCCTGGTCGACTGGCACGATCACCGACCATTGCGTGGCGCAGGCGATCGCCACAATGCTTTCGCGCGGCACGACGCCCGCCGCAGTCACCTCGCGGGCAGCCTCGCAGACCGCCCGCCACCACTGATTGGCGTCTTGCTCGCCGCCGCCATCGGCGGTGAGATAGGTGTCCACCTTGCGGCTGGCGCTGGCCAATAGGCGGCCGTCGGCGGAATAGAGAATTGCCTTGGGACCGCCGCTCCCCAGATCAATCGCCAGCACGCATTGCGGGTGAGAATTCGTGCTGGCAAGATTCATCAATTCGTCGACTCCAAGGGAGCCGATTCTGGCCGGTATCGTAGGCAGGTGTCAACGAGGGGCCTTGCCGCCTTCGGTTTCGCAAAACACTCGGCAAAAATCAGCCCTCCCCTACTCCCCCTTCTTCCCGCCTCGCCCCCACGCAGCGAAGCGCAGTAGGGGGAGAGGCAGCGACCGCAGGTCGCGGTGAGGGGGCATTTTTCTTAATCTCCTCCATCTCACCTCCGCGTCTTTGCGTCTC
>JAIBBY010000016.1:55000-96727 GCA_019694455.1 Pirellulales bacterium | reverse complement strand
TTAACCTGATGCATCGGGTCGTAACGCTTCATCGGCGTTTCCAGCGTGCCCGCCAGGAAGATCGCGCTGGCGTTGTTGATGCAAATGTCGATGCCGCCAAAGGTCTCAACTGTCTTGGCGACCGCCGCCTGCACCTGCTCGTCGTGGCGAATATCACACACCAGTGGCAGCCCACGTCCGCCAGCTTCGTCCATTTCTTTGGCTGCCGTATAGATCGTGCCGGGCAGCTTGGGATGTGGTTCCGTCGTCTTGGCAGCAATGGCGATGTTGGCGCCGTCGCGCGCCGCCCGCAGGGCAATTGCCTTGCCAATGCCACGGCTGGCGCCAGTAATAAAGATCGTCTTTCCTTGAAGGCTCATTGTGCGCTCGCGTTTGGAATGGAGACAGAGTGGTTTCGCGGCTTCGTTACTTGGTTTGGCCAAAATAGTCGGGCTCGCCGCCGGCCCTCCATTTGATGTTGCAGCCGATGCTCGCTCGTTGTTCACTCGCTGGCGGTTTGCCTGCCAAAACAGCATCGAGCGCTGCCCGCAGATCATTGCCAGTCACCGGTATCCCGCTGTCTGGACGGCTACCGTCCATCTGCCCTCGATAAACCAATTTGTGGTCCCGATCAAAAACATAGAAGTCGGGCGTGCAGGCGGCGCGATACGCCTTGGCCACGGCCTGCGATTCGTCGTACAAGTAGGGGAATGTGTATCCCCGCAATGCGACTTCCTCACGCATCTTTGCCGGCGAGTCGTCGGGATACTTGTCGGCATCGTTCGAGTTGATTCCCACCACACCGGCGCCCTTCGATTGGTAGTCGCGCGCGAGCTGCGCTAGCCCTGCCGCCACATGTTTGACGTAGGGGCAATGATTGCAAATGAACGCGACTAGCAGCGCCGGTTTGTCAGAAAAGTCGGCTAAGCGGACCAATTTACCGTCGGCGTCTGGCAGCGAAAAATCGGGCGCCCGTGTCCCCAAAGGCAGCATTGTGCTGGGAGTCAGTACCATGGTGTTCCCCCCTTAATTCAGGTGTAGCGGGCATCTTAACGGCGCTGAACCGGCCGGGCTAGCCGGCACGACCGCCCCCAAATTCAGGCCAAATCCGCCTCTGCAATTAATCATCGCAACCGTCCTCATCGCGGAAAAAAGCTAAAATCAGACAGGTCCGCGGAACTTTCTCCGAACGACTGACGTCGAATCGGTATCGCCACCCCGGTCCATTTCGCCGACTGTGGCTTCGCATTGGCGTGGAGGAATGAGAGATGCCTTCGATTGCACAACCGAAACCGCGTTGCCGATTGCTTAGCTCGGCGTTCGCGCTCGCGGTGCTGGGCGCCGCCTGCGCCCAAGCGGCTGATGAGCCAGCGGCAGAGCCCAAGACCAAGTTGCCCCTCAAGTCCGTGGTGATGTTCAACTCGGGCGTCGGCTTCTTCGAGCACCGCGCGGAGGTCGAGGGAGACGCCGCAGTGGATCTTCGATTTAATGTCGAGGATATCAACGACCTGCTCAAGAGCATGGTCCTGCAAGACCTGGGCGGCGGGCGCATCTCTCCCGTCACCTATACCTCAAAGGATCCCATCACCAAGACGCTCAAGACCTTTGCCATCGATCTCACCGACAATCCCACCTTGGCCCAGATACTGGGCCAGGTGCGCGGCGAAACCGTCGAGGTCGAGGCCCCCGAAAAAACCACCGGGATCATCGTCGGCCTGGAAAAGCGCAAACGTAAGGCCAGTAGCGACGGCGACACCATCATCGAGTTCGATGTCATCAACCTGTTGACCGAATCGGGGCTAAAAAGCATTCCACTGGAGCAGATTTCCAGCATCCGATTTGCCAACGTCAAGCTGAATCAAGAATTTGGCCAGGCCTTGGCTCTGCTCGCCAGCGGGCACTCGACCGACAAGAAGACCGTCACGCTGCGCTTTTCGGGAGATGGCAAGCGGGCAGTGCGTGTCGGTTATATCCAAGAGGCGCCCATCTGGAAGACCAGCTATCGCCTGGTCCTCAAAGACAAGGAATCACCGCTCCTGCAAGGCTGGGCCATTGTCGAAAACACCACCGAGGAAGATTGGGACAACGTGCGACTGACGCTTGTCAGTGGTCGCCCCATTTCATTCGTCATGGATCTTTACGAACCGCTGTATCTCCAGCGGCCAGTTGTCGAACCCGAATTGTTCGCCAGCCTACGCCCGCAGCAATACGGTCAAGACCTGGCCCAAAGCGAGCAGAGATTTCGGGGCGCCGCCGGTGGCGCGGCCCCCCCCATGCGTAAGGCAAGATCGGGCCAGTTGGCGGCCGCCGCGCCCGCCGCGCCGGCTCCGACCGCGGAGGGCATGGAAGCGCAGAGCGCTGCAGCAGACGCCGGCTTCGTCGTCGGCAATGTTGAGCCCGCGGCCCAGGCCAGCGAAGTCGGCGAACTCTTTCAATACGCCATCGACGAGCCGGTGACCCTCCAACGCCAAAAATCGGCCATGCTGCCGATCGTCAATAGCCCGGTCGAAGCGGAGAAGGTCTCCATTTACAACGTCAATGTGCAGCCCAAGCACCCACTGAACGGACTCAAGCTCACCAATAAGACCGACTTGCACCTGATGCAGGGTCCCATCACGGTCTTTGATGGCGGCGCCTATGCCGGCGACGCGCAGATCGAAGACCTCGCGCCCGGCAGCGAGCGGCTCATCAGCTATGCGCTCGATCTGGAGATCGAAGTCTCACAGGAGCAAAAGTCGCATCCCGAGGAGATCACCGGCGTCAAGATCGTCAAAGGCGTGCTCGAAGCGCAGCGCAAGTTCCGTCGCTCGGTCGAGTACACCATCAAGAACTCCGCTGGCCAACCCCGCAAAGTGCTGATTGAGCACCCATTCGACCCGAATTGGACCTTGGTCGAACCCGCCAAGCCCGCAGAGAAGACGCGCGATCGCTACCGCTTCGAAGTCACGGCCGAACCTGGCAAACCCGCCAAGTTGACGGTCGTTGAAGAGATGGTCAACACCCAGCACTTGGCCGTGCTCGATCTCGATCTTGGCGCCATTCACTACTATCTGACCGGCGCCAAGGTCAAAGAAGAGGTCAAACAAGCGCTACGCGAGGTGGTGGCCAAGCGCCAAGCGATCGAAAGCGTGGTCAACCAACGTCAGAACATCGAAAAGCAGGTGGCCGCCATCGATCAGGATCAAACCCGCATTCGCGAGAATATGGGAAAAATTGGCCAGAACACCGAGCTTTACAATCGCTACTTGAAAAAGCTCAACTCGCAGGAAGACGAGCTAGAGAAATCCCGCGGCCAGATCGAAGACCTCACCGTGGAAGAGCAAAAGCTGCGGCGCGAACTGGAAGACTACCTGAGAAATCTCACGCTTGAGTAACAGCCCAGGCCGTCTGGCTTAGAATTACGAAATCTGTTGCAGGCCTCGGAATCCTTCATTCCGAGGCCTGTTTCTTGCGCGTTTGCTGGTCGTGCCGACTAACGATGACTTTTCGCAACACGTTGACGTTGATTTTTGGCAACACCACGCTGCGGCGCGTGTAGTTTTTCGATGAGGAAGGATTTGTCGGCCGCGAGCGCGACCGGCCGCGCCCCCAGGCATATCGGAGCCTGTGGCGGTGCGGCGGCCCGCTAGCCATTCTCCCCAATGGCGCATTGCCACATGGTTGGTCCAGGAAGGCATCGATTCGTCACGCGCTGGGCGCTGCTTGCGGCGGCCCTACTGCTGACGCGCGTTGCCTGGGCCCAAGCGCCGGTCGTCGGCCCACCAATCGCGCCGCCACCCATTTCGCAGCCGCTGGTTGCCCAGCCCCCCGTGGCGCAGCCGATGGTTCCGGTCGCCCCTCCGCTTTACGCCGCGCCGGCCACTCCCGCCTCGCCGCTGACCAGCCAATGTCTCAGCAGCATTTGCCCTGGCGGGTCGTGCTCGTTGGGGTCATGTTCACTTGGGCCCTGCTGCGGGCCTCGGCCATGCCAGCCCAAGACAGCCGCCCCCCCCAAGCCAAAACAACCCAACTTCCGGCCCGATCCCAACCCGCTGCACGAGCAGCATCGGCCGGCGGGCATTTTTGTTTCCCCGCGCCAAGTCATCGCGCCGGTCGGTAGCGAAGTCGTGGTGTTGGCCGGACTCTGTGACCACGAAAGCCATCTCATCGCCGATGAGAATGTCGAGTGGCTGTTGGCGCCCGGCGGTGTCGGTCAGTTCATGCAGGTGGGGCGTCGCAATTCGTTGCATTATCTCAATATCTTCACCGCCGCCTCCGAAAAGGTGGACAACTCATACGCGATTGGCACCACGTCGTCTAAATACGTGTGTCTCACTCGCGGCACTCCCACGCTCGACGACGATGTGGCCGTGCTCAAAGGCCAGTCGTGGGTCACGGTCAGTTCGCCGGTCGAAGGCACCAGTTTTGTCACCGCCTTTGGCCCCGAGGTCTATGGCTGGGATCGTCGCCAGCAAACGGCCCAAATTCACTGGGTCGACGCGCAGTGGCAATTTCCGCCCGCTGCGGTAAATCCCGTTGGCACGCGCCACATCTTTACCACGGTTATCAGCAAAGCCACCAACCGCCAACCAGTGCAAGGCTGGCGTGTCCGTTACGAAATTGTCGGCGGGCCAGAAGCCGGCTTCGCGCCCGGTGGCGCGAAAATCGCCGAGGTTGCCAGCAACGAACTGGGCCAGGCCAGCGTCGAAATCTTTCAACAGACGCCGACGCCCGGGACCAACCAGATCGCCATCCAAATCATCCGCCCCAACGACACTGCCACTGGCGCCCAACGTTTGATTCTTGGCACCGGCAGCACAACCAAAACGTGGGGCGCTCCCGATATCTCGCTCCGGCACACCGGGCCTGCCCAGGCTGCGGTCGGGGCCCTCGCCTCCTACCGCATTGAAGTCAATAACCCCGGCGGCGCCACTGTGCGCGATGTCGTCATCAGCGAGGAACTGCCGCCAGGATTGACGTTTGAATCGGGCAACCCGCCCCCCGGCGTGCAGGGCCAGCGCTTGATCTGGCGCCTGGGAGACTTGCCGAGTCAGCAATCGCGACTGATCGACATCAATCTGCGCGTCGCGGCGCCCGGCACCTTCAATCTGTGCGCCGCACTGGCCAGCGCGGATGGCGTCGGCGCCCAGGATTGCGTCTCGACCACGGTCATGACCACTTCGCTCGATGTGCGCATGCTGGGGCCCGATACGGCCCAGACTGGACAGGATGTCGCATTTCAAGTCTCCGTAACCAACGGCGGCAATACGCCGCTCAGCGGTCTCAAGATCGTCGATCGCTTCGACGCCGGATTCCAACACGCCGTGGCCGCCAATCCATTGGAACGCGATCTCGGCGTGATCGAGGCCGGCCAAACGCAGACCGTGGCGATCACGCTCCGCGCCGTGCAGGCCGGGCAGCAATGCAACTCGGTCGACGTGGTTGGCGCCGGCGGCATACTCGGCAGCGCCCGCAAGTGCGTGACAGTCGCTGCCGCCCCTGGCGGACCGCCCCCCCCGCCGACCGTACCCCCCGGCGTGACACCCACTATCTCGGTCACCAAGACCGGTCCCGCGTCGGTCAACGTGGGAGAAATGGCCGATTTCGATATCTATGTGAAGAACACCGGTACGGTTACGGTCAACGAACTCAAAGTTGCCGACAACTACGACTTGGCCCTCGATCCCGTCCAGGCCACGCGCGGCTACTCCTTTGTTGGCGACGATATCGTCTGGCTCATCGACACGCTCCCCCCCGGCAAGGACTTTAGACTTCAGATTCGCTGCCGCTGCCAAAAGGCGATCGGACGCGCCTGCAATCGTGTCACCGTAACCACGCGCGAGGAAGCGCGTGCCGATAGCGAGGCATGTCTGGAGATTCGCCCAGGTCAGGCAGCGCCTCCAGCGCAGCCTGGCCAACCAGCGGCCTCCAATCTGCAAGTCACGATCGTCGATCTTCGCGACCCCGTTGCGGCCGGCCGCGAGGTGGACTACGAAGTGCGCGTCACCAACCGCGGCACGACCCCCGATCAGCAAGTGCGCGTCACGGTCTCGGCCCCATTGGAGATGACCCCATTGGGGCCAGGCACCAGTGGTCCCGCGCGGGCCGATCTGGTCGGACAGCGCGTCGAGTTTCGCCCTTTCCCGCAGCTTGAACCGAATGCCACGCTGACCTATCGGGTGCGGATGCGGGCGCAGCGCGCCGGGACGGTGCGCGTGGGTGTGCAGGTGACGAGCCAAGGCATGCCGCGCGGCGCCAGCGCGGACACCGAAACCACCATTGTCACTGGACCCTGACGCATCGCATTCGACTATATTGAACTGCCCAACCGCGGCAATTCATCCTCCTTAGTGTCGAATGCGCATGTCTCAATTCGTCGTGCTTCGTCACGAGATGCCAACGGGCGACCATCGCCCTTCGCATTGGGACTTGATGCTCGAGCGCAATGGCGCGCTATGGACATGGTCGTTGAGCGAACTCCCCACACCAGTCGCCTGGGTCGTCGCTCAGCGAATCCACGATCATCGCCTCGATTATCTTGAATACGAGGGGCCGATTTCCGGCGATCGTGGGCATGTCGCCCGCTACGACCGTGGAAGCTGCCAGATCGACGCCTGCGACAATCTCAGCATTTCAGCGCGGATCGCCGGCCAACATCTACGCGGACAACTGCGCCTCGAAAAGTTCGCGGGCGCGTGGCGCTGCCGAATGTTGCCGGCAGTAGGCCAAGTCGAATAACGGCCAACATCGGCCGCCTGCGGCTAATGTAGCCCGGCCGGTAGTCTCGCGACGCGCACTGGCTCGGTTTGGCCAGTCACATACATTTCGCCGTCGTGCATCTCAATGCTCCGCACAAAGAATCGCTGATCGCGGTTCTCGAACGGCGACATACGCACCAATGCGACGGGGTTGCCATCAGACTGCTTCCACTCAATGGCGACCCCCGCGCGCCGCGCTTGCTGGCTGATGGCGTCCAGTATGCGGCCCATCGGAATCGGAATCAGCCCGGCTCGAAAATTATCCACGCGAATCGCCAGCAGATCAGGCGCCGCCATGCTCACCGCCAGATCAACACTGCATACGGCGCTGAGTCGGCCGTGACCATACCGAAACGCCAGCGACAACCGCCCTCGGTCGATAGCCACTCGCGGCGCCGTGATGCCGATGGGCAGTAGATCGGGATGATTCTTCGGCACGTCGATCGCCAGCCAACCATTGATCTGCCGCGCGGAAAACAGCGCTTTCCAACTGCGGTCGTGCTGCGCGTCGGCGGTCAAAGCGCTAGCGTGCTCCAGCAGTTCATTGTTCGCAACCGATTGATCGGTCGACTGGGCCGCCAGCGCGTCGGCGTAAAACGCCGGTTCAAATCGATAAGCGCCGTACGACATAATCGCGATGCCAGTAACCGCGGCTAGCGCGGCGACGACAATCCAGCGTAGTTTCATACGGCGCAACTTTCCCAGCGAACCGGATTGGCCTGTCGACAACCAACGAGGCCCATCAGGCCAGACGACGCGCACCCTGTGCGGGCCGAATGCTAAGTATCGCGCCGGCCGGGAGTCAATTCACAATAGGCAGGCCATGGTCGTCTGCTAGCACGTCGTCGGCCGGAGTACGTGCTAGCTGGAAAACCGCAACAGCGCGTAATTTCGCTTGCCACTGCGAAGCACCATCACCGTTTCACTGGCCAGATGGTCGCCTGTCAGGTTGAGGTCCGCTGACTCTACCCGCCGGTTGTTCACATAGGCGCCCCCTTGTGTGATGGTTCGCCGCGCATCCCCCTTGGACTTCGATAGCCCTGCCTCCAGGAACGCGTCGCACACATTCAGCCCAGCCGAAAGCCGCTCGCGCGCCAATGTCTTGCTCGGCACATCGGCGAATATATCGACCAATTGTCGATCGGTTAACGCGGCGATCTCGGCTCCAAAAAAGATCTCGGTCGCCCGCAGTGCCGTCGACACTCCTTCTTCTCCATGCACCAAGCGCGTTACTTCCATGGCCAGCCGCCGCTGGCTGTCGCGTTTCTCGGGCTGGCCCGCGCGAAGCTGACCTAATTCGTCAATCTGCGATTCGCTGAGCTCCGTGAAAAAGCGCAGGCACTTGTCCACATCGGCGTCGTCGACGTTGATCCAGAACTGGTAGAACAAATACGGACTGGTGCGCTCCGCCGCCAGCCATACAGCGCCTGACTCGGTCTTCCCCATCTTCGAACCGTCGCTCTTGGTCAACAACGGACAGGTGAGGCCGTAAAGTTGCCGCCCGCGCATCCGCCGCCCCAGGTCGATGCCAGCGGTGATGTTGCCCCATTGATCGCTGCCGCCGATTTGCAATTCGCAGCCAAAAGCGCCGCTCAGATGCACGAAGTCATAGGCTTGCAGCAGCATGTAGCTGAATTCGGTGTAGCTTAGCCCGCTATCGGTCTGCTCCAAGCGGCGACGTACCGAGTCCTTTGACAACATCACGTTGACGGGAAAGTTCTTGCCGATATCGCGCAAGAAATCGAGGTAGCTGAAACCGCGCATCCATTCATGGTTGTTCACCAGGCGCGCGCCGCTCTTGCCTTCGAAGTCGAGAATCGAGCGCATTTGCCGCTCCATGCCCGCCACGTTGGCTTCCAGCGCTTCCCGCGACAGCAGGTTCCGCTCCTCGCTCTTGCCGCTCGGGTCGCCAATCATGCCCGTCGCCCCCCCCACCAGCGCGATCGGCCGATGGCCATGCGTTTGAAAACGCCGCAGGGTCATTAGCGCCATCAAATGGCCGATATGCAGGCTATCCGCCGTCGGGTCGAACCCGGCATACAGTGTCCGACCGCCGCTCGCCAACCAGCCCGGCATGGCCTGCGGATCGGTCGCCTGATGAATCAATCCCCGCCACAAAAGTTCAGAGTAGATGTCAGCCATGAAGGAATATCGTCGCTGGTGTTCGGCGCGGGCGTGAAGTTTCTAAAATTAGGTCGATCGGACTAGCGCCACAGGTCGTCGCCAGCAAACGGGTGCGCGACGCCGCCGAGCTTCGGTTTCGGCAACGCCTTCAGCGCCTGGGCGGCCAATCGCATGTCTTCTTGGGTTGTGATTTTCAGGTTGATCGGCGATCCCGGCGTCACGGCCACCGGTTGACCGCTGCGCTCCACAAGCTGCGCGTCGTCGGTGGCCACAAAACCGCCTCGCTTGGCGTATGCCTCCAGCAGCACCGAGCGCTCAAAAACTTGCGGAGTCTGCGCTTCCCACAGTCCTTCGCGCGAAACGGTTTCTGCCACGGTCTTGTCGCCGCGCACGCGCTTTAACGTGCCTGCCACCGGCAGCGCCAAGATCGCGGCGCGCTGCGCAACAGCCAGCTCAAAGACGCGGTCAATCCATTCGTTCGCCAGGCAAGGGCGCGCGGCGTCATGTACCGCGATGTGCGTCGCTTCCGGCTTGACGCGCGCCAGCGCGTTCTCGATCGAATCGGCTCGCTCCGCGCCTCCTTCCACCACGTCGATCCCCAGGATCTGCACGTTCGCAGCGAACTTGGCGTTGAAATCCTCTCGGTCTTCCGCCGAAATCACCAAGATCACCTGGCACACATCGTCACGATTAATGAATCGCTCGACCGAATGCAGCCACACCGCTCGGTTGTCCAGCGGCGCAAAGACTTTCTTGTAGTGCTTGTCTTGGAAGCGGCTGCTCTTGCCCGCCGCCGGAAGAATCACGGCGAATCTTGCCATCACGCTCCCTCACGCTTCGGTTGTCAGGCGCGCCGCCACCAATTCGGCCACATCTTGAACCGCCACGCCAGAATCTTCTTGCTTGGATGCGTCGTCCAGCATGGTCATGCAGAACGGGCAGCCCACGGCGATGGTCTTGGCGCCCGTCTCCGTCAGTTGCTTGAACCTCGCGAAGTTCACGCGCTGGTCAATCGGCTCTTCCATCCACATGCGGCCACCGCCGGCCCCACAGCAAAACGTCTGCCTTCCATGCGCTTCGGCCTCGACAATCGGCAGTTGCAGGCCGGTTCCCAATACTTCCCGCGGCGCCGCCGATCCATCGTTGTGTCGCGACAAATAACACGGGTCATGAAATACGACCGACGATTCGTTCGCTTCGTCCAGCGGCAATTTGCCCGCCGCGATGAGCTCTTGGATATATGCCGTGTGATGCGTCACCTGGTATCGGCCGCCATAGTCGGGATACTCGTTCTTGAGCGTGTTGTAGCAATGGGCGCATTGCGTCACGATCCGTGTGAATTTCACGTCGTTGAGCGTGGCCACATTCTGCTCCGCCTGTCCCATGAAGGTGAAGTCGTCTCCTAGCCGTCGCGCGGGATCGCCGGTGCAACTCTCGCACTTGCCCAGGATGGCGAAATTGACGTTGGCCGCCTTGAGAATTTTGGCCAAAGATCGACTCACCTGTTGATTGCGACGGTCATAGCTGCCGGCGCAACCCACCCAGAACAACACTTCCGGCTCGGGATTCTCTGCAATCGTTGGCACTTCCATCCCATTGGCCCAGGCGGCGCGCTCTTCCGGCGGCAGTCCCCACGGATTGCCCCGCGCGGCGATCGTCCGCAGTGCCGATTGCGTGCTCCCCACCACCTGCCCTTCGCCCACCAGGTGCCGGCGCATCTCGACAATCGTGCCCATCTGGTCGATCAACACGGGACAGTTATGAACGCACGCGCCGCAGGTGGTGCAAGACCACAACGTCTCTGCCGAGATGACGTCGCCGTGCAGCGAGCCTTGGTGCATTCCGTTTGCGGCGATGTCCAGGACCACCTGCATTGGCGATAGCGGTTTGCCGGTGTTCCAGGCCGGACAAGCGCTCTCGCAGCGGCGGCACTGCGTGCAGGCGTCGAAGCTGATGAGTTGCTGCTGGGTAAAGTCTTCAATCGCAGCCAACCCCACCTTGCCGGTCGATTCGACCTCGTCCAAGTCGACCGGCCGAAATCGAGCAGTGTTCGGCTCTGGCGTCAGCGCGATATTGAGCGGCGCCATCATAAAGTGCAGCATCTTGGTGTAGGCCACCAGGGCGATGAACACCATGACCAACACCATGTGAACCCACCAGTTGGCCAGATGCCACGGCCGAACCGCCTCTCCCACAATGCCCATCCGCTCGAACATTCGGGCCAGGATCCAGCCCACAAACGATACATTTTTTTCAAATGCGAATCGCTCAAAATCAAAGCCAATCCGCAATCCCTCCGCTATAAAACCGGTGACTCCGATCAGTAGCAGTAGCCACAAGATGGCAGCGTCGATCGGTTTGGCCGAGGGACGCACGCGCGTCAGGCCGGCGCGGCGCAACATCGCAATCGGTATCGCCACCACGAATGCCAGCCCAAACAGGTCGAGCAAAAACGATGTGCTGGTGTAAAACCGGCCCGTCCACGAAATGCCGACCAGTCCGAAAACGCCGTAATCCTCCAGCGCCACGATCACGGTGCCGATGAACAGCACGATCATGCCGTAAAAGATCGCCATGTGGCTGATCCAGGCGAGCGGGATACGCGCAATCCGCTGTTGCGCCACCACATGCCGGGCAAGTCGTTTCGCGGCGGCGCCCCAGTCGATATCGGATACCGTCGCCGCGGCCGTCGGCCCGGCGTCATTCGCCTTGCCAGTTGATTCAGCCTTTACGTCCGGCGCACTGGTGGTCGCGCGGCCACGTTTCCATACCGTCCACCGTCGATAAACGCCGTACAAAAAAATTGCCGTGGCCAAGGCCGCCAGCACGTACATCGACGCCTTGGTGAACTTGTCGATGTTCCACAGGATCGGACGTGTGATTTCCATGCGTTCCGCACAGGTTGGCGACAACCCGTCCCAGGATGCCGTGGGAGCGATCTGTTTTCGCGCTAGCCGCGCGCCTTCTTCACTTCGGCAATGAGTTGCGGAATCGCCTCAAACAGGTCCGCCGTCAGCCCAAAGTCGGCCACCTCAAAGATCGGCGCGCTCGCGTCCTTGTTGATGGCCACGATCGTCTTGCTGTTGCGCATGCCAGCTAAGTGCTGAATCGCGCCAGACAACCCGCACCCAATATACAGCTTGGGGGCGATCACCTTGCCGGTTTGCCCGACCTGAAAATCGTTGGGCATCCATCCGGCGTCGACAACCGCGCGGCTGGCGCCAACCGCGCCTCCCAGAAAATCGGCCAATTCCTCAATCGGCTTGAAGTCTCCCTTGGTGCCGCGTCCACCCGTCACAACCACATCGGCCTCGGTCAATTCTGGTCGCGAAAGCGGAGTGCGATTCATTTCCACAAAGTGCTTGCGCGCGTGAGCCAATCGCTGCGGCAGGGTCGCTTTTTCAATCGGCGCGGCAGCGTCTCCAGCAGTCGGCGGGTCGAACGACGACGGCCGACAAAGGGCCACCACGGTGGCCCCGCTAAACTCCGTCTCGGCCAGCAGATTGCCCGAATAGCACGGCTTGGTGAAAATTAACTTGTCGGGCGCCACCGTATTCACCTGTAGCACGTCCGACGCCATTGGCGCCCCCAGTCGGGCGGCGACGCGCGGAAAACTATCGCGCGTCACAGTTGACGAGGCGCCGGCGATAAGCCGATACGTCTGACTCTTGGCGACCGCCGCAATCGCCGCCGCGATGGCCTCGCCCGTGTTCGTCTTGAGATCGGCATGTTCCGCCAGCAGCACCTTGCGCACGCCTAGTTGCGCGACGCCCGCCGCCGCCTCGCCGGCGTGGGCGCCGACAACGAGCACATCGCAAGCGCCCCCGGCTTTGTCGGCAACTAGTTTTCCAAATCCAATACCGGCCTGTTCGCTGCGCGAAGCTAAGGGGCCGCCGGGGACGATCACTACCAGCGTGTCGGACATGAAAATTCGCTCGCGGAAAAAGCTAGGAAACGGCCAAGATCGGCGCCAAACCGCCCATTCTGGCCGTTCCAGTCAAGCCTGAAAAGGGGGCCAGCGGACCGCGTGGCATCGCTGGCCCGGCGCGCCAGAACGCATCAGCCGGCTACCATGCCGGTCGCAACGCTCCCGCGGCGTCCACCGCCATCGGCATCCACAAGAGCGACAGTCGCCGTACGGCGATTTCCGACTTTTTCGACGCCACCAAGATCGTTTCCATCATGGCCGCCAGCCGTTCTGGCTCCGCTTGGATCTGCGCGGTTTCGTCCGTCAGCGCTTGCTGCAGTTTGGCAATGTCCGCTTCGACGGCCGCCTCAATCGCCTTGGCCCGCTCCACGTCTTGGGCCTCCTTCGAGCCCCGGCCAAAGTTGCGCACGGTCCTTTCCGCGCGACTGACATTGGTGTAACTCAAGGCTCGACGCCCAAGTAAGGCGCCCAGCAAGGTCGCTCCGGCCGACATCCAACTCTGCAACTTTTGCTGCGATTGCTGGCCAATTTGCTGCTCCACGGCCGCTTCGGCCCTACGCAATTTCTCGTTCAATGCCGACAGCTTCTTGTCGTACTGTTCGCGAAGCTTCGCTATCTTCGCGTCCCGCACTTCGCGGGCGGCCTGATTCACACGAACTCGAAAATCGCGTTCCGGCTCGTTCGGCTTTTGGGTGACCTCCAGTTCCGAGTTTTTCAAGAGTTGCAGTTTCCGCTCGCGATACGCCGCATCAACCAGGGATCTCTTCCAGGCCGTGTAATTCTTGGTGTCGAGCGCCGCCGCCGGAAGCGCCATATAGCTGGCGCCGGCGATCGGCCCGCTGACAAAGCGTTCGTCCCCCCAGGGCGCATCCTGCCATTCCCAATCTGCGGAAAGGCCTCCTTCATTCGCGACCAGCAAGCCAGTTTCCGTGCGGACCGAGTCGACTTGTTCTTTATCCGACCGAAAATGCAAATCGCAAACTCCGACGATCGAGCCTTGATACACAACCTTCTGCTCCGCATGCGCCTCGCGCGGAGTTAAAAATATCTGCGGAATCTTGGGGGGCAGCACCGGTCGACTCGCGTGCGAGCCGTCGCTTGGCGCGGCAGTGGTGGACACCCGGGCTTGATTTGCCAATCGGCCCGGCGCCTCTCCACCCGAGTCTGGCCGCTGGGGGTCGCACAAGCGCCGCATCTCATCGCGGGTCAATGGTCCGCGCAGATACGACATTGCCCAACGGACCTGGAATGTGACCGGACCACTATCGTGCACGTTGTTCATCAAGAACACGCGCTTGGGCAGCGATGCCAGCAAATGGTCCATCCGTTGTCGATCAAACCCCGTGCTGGAGCTTGCGGCGACGGTTTCCAGTCCTTCGAGCACGCGCGCTTTATCGCGCTCGGTTTGCAATCTGCCAAGGAACCAGGTGCCTGCGTTCGACAGCGCCTTGTAGTCGAGATCGACGGGATTTTGCGTTGCCAAAAGGGCGCCGAGCCCAAACGCCCGTCCCTGCTTGAGCAACGTCAAGAACGAGGCTTTCGATGGCGGGTTAGCCGTCGGCGGCAGATACCCCGCAATCTCGTCCATATATAAAATCGCCCGCAAGCTGCTCGTGCCTTGCTGAGCGCGCATCCAAGCGACCAGTTGTTGCAAGAGGAGCGTGACGACGAACATGCGCTCATCGTCATTGAGGTGAGCGATCGAAACAATGGCGACGCGCGGCTTGCCGTCTGGCGAATACAACAGCGACTGAATATCGAGCGGTTCCCCCTCCAGCCAAGCCTCAAAGCCGGGCGCCGCCACCAGGTTGTTGAGCGTCAGCGCCATCTCAAATCGCTCTTTCGCCGGAAAGAACGCTTCGAGCTCCATAACGCCAACGCGCTCGATCGGCGGGTTTTGAATCAACCGCACCAGATCGCCCAAGGCAATGCTTTTGTTTTCGCGCCACTCCGATTCCAAGATGTTCGAGAGCAGGATTTGCTCCCGGCTGCGCCCCGTGTCGTCGTGCAGGCCCAATAGCGCCAACAGGCTACGCGCCGCCGACTGCACTAGTTCGCCAAACAACTCCGCGTCGGCCTGTATTGCCACTGGCGGCACTGAGAACGAAGGAAGAATCGAAAGTGGCAGGCCAGCCGTGCTGCCGGGCGTAAACAGGCGAATCTCCGCGGCCGCGCGCAATCGCTCGATGCGTGCCCCATCCTCCCCCCACTCGGCAAGTCCTTTCCGCCATTTTTCCGCCTCTCGATCACCCAACTGTTGCGGCGTGACGCCTTCCCGCCGCGCGTCGTCAGCGTTGATCCACGGGGTGAACTCCTGGCCGCTCAAACCCGGGAAGGTCAACAACAGGTTGCCAATATCTCCCTTGGGATCAATCGCCAGACAGGGCACGCCGTCGATCGCCGCTTCTTCCAATAGCGACAGGCACAGGCCCGTTTTGCCGCTCCCCGTCATGCCAATGCAAACCGCGTGCGTCACCAGATCATTGGCGTCATACAGCAACAACTCGTCGCTCGCGCTCTTCTGGTCGACATCGAAGACGCGTCCCAAGTAGAACAGGCCAAGCTTTTCAAAATCTTGCATTGCGGCGTATTCCAGTGGTATGGCAAGTCATTCCCTGAGAGCGGCAACACTCCCGCGAGACACATGCTAGCACAGTCAGTCGACCCCGCGCGAAACCGGTTTCTCCGCGGAAGTTCGGCTAGGGACACGGCGTCAAGTCGCCTATAATCCCCCCGCGCCAGCACTGCTCGCAAGGCCGGCGCGCCGGAAAGCAAGGAAGCGACAACCGGTGTCCGCCGCCAATTCCACACAACGACTGCCCGAATCGATCCGCGCCGGCGCGGTGCGCTGGAGATTTGCGCCGCAGGCGACTCAAGCCGGATATCGAGGAGACCTGCCAGTCCCATCCTGGCTCGCAAGCGGTGCGGCTCACATCGTCAAGTCGGGCGCGCACCGTGTCGTCTACCGCGTGGATCTGCCCGATAGTCCGATCTATCTGAAGCACGATCGAGGCGTCGCCTGGTGGCATCGTTGGTTCGGATGGCTGCGCACTTCTCCGTCGCGACGCGAGTGGGTCAAGGCGCAAGAAATTGCTCGCCGCAACGTGCCGACCATCACCGCCGTGGCCTACGGCCAGGTCGTTGCGGGACCTGCTGCCGGCGAGAGTTTCTTTATCAGCCAGGCGATACAGCAAGCGCGAGCGCTCGATGAGTTCATAGCCTGCGAGTTGCCCGCCCTCGAACTCGCCGCGCAGGCGCGTACTCGGCGGCAATTGGTCGATCGCTTGGCCCACCTCTTAGCGCAAGTCCATCGCGCCGGCATCGATCACGACGATCTGCACATTGGCAACTTGTTGGCCCGCGTCGAGAACGGAAATATTCAACTCCATTTGATCGATGTGCCTAACGTACGTATCGGTCGACCGCTCGGTTGGCGTCGCAGCCAGGCCAGCTTGGTGATGCTCGCGTCCAGTTTTCGCTATCTGGCCACGCGCGCCGAGAAGTGGCGCTTCTGGCGAATGTACCTCGCCGGACGACCCGAATTCGCGCAGCAAGACCGGCGCGCCGCCTTTCGCCAAATGCAATCGAGATTGCAGCGATACTTGGCCAGTGTCTACCGCTCACGCGACAAACGCGCGCTCGCCAGCAATCGAGATTATATTCGCCAGCGCGCTGCGGGCGTGCGGGCACATGCGGTGCAAGGGGTCGGCGCCGCGCAGTTGCAGCGGCTCGCTGGCGATCCCCATTCCCTGATCGCCACCAATCTCCACAAGCCAATCAAGCTGGCCCGCTCAAGTTGGTTGGTTGAGGGAGAACTGGAGATCGATGGCCGCCCGGTGGCTGTCGGCTACAAGCGACATCAGCCAGTCACTTGGCGGCGCAAATTGGCCAGCCGATTTGTCGAGACTCGCGCGCGCCGCGCGTGGCGCGCAGGTCATGCCCTGCTGGCGCGCGGCATCGCCACGCCACGCCCCCTCCTCATGTGCGAAACCTCAAATCGCGTAAGCTACCTGGCGACGGAATGGATTGTCGGCGCTATCAACTTGCACCACTACTGCTGGGAACTGTCAACCCTCTCGCCAATTGCGCGGCGCCAGGCGGTGCGCGCCGCCGCCGCGACGCTGGGCGCCCTGATTGGCGAATTGCACCTCTGGGGCTTTGTCCACCGCGACCTCAAAGCCTCCAACATCATTGTTGCGCCGCAAGACAGCGACTTCCGCGCGTACTTGGTCGACCTCGACGGGCTTCGTCAGCCGTGGCGATTCACAGAACGCCTGGTGGTCCGCAACCTGGCTCGGCTGGCTGTCAGCTTCGACGGCTACGCCTGGATCGGCCGCGCCGCCGCCTTAGAGTTCTTGCGGTGCTACCTGCGCGCCACGCGCCGCCCCCAGGCCGATTTGCCGCGAATTTGGCGCGCCACAAACAAGGCCGCCGAGCGACTCAGAAGGCGCATGCGCCGGCGAGGACGCATAGCGCTCTAGAGTGGCCATGGCTCGGCCGGCCGTGCAGTCAGTTGGCTGCCAACACCCATCCGCAGCGTCACTGCTGGCCCAACAGCCGGTTGAATTTTTCAGCGGGCTGCTAAATATGCACCCGGGCCGGCAACGCGCTGGCTAACACGCCGGTGTCCGCGGGCTCCATGTCTTCCACCAGCGAGATCCGTGTCCCGTCGTCCACGCACACCTGATTGCGCCCCATTTCCTTGGCGCAGTACAGGGCCTTGTCGACGCGGGCGACGAATGTGGCCACATCCTCCCCATCCTTGGCCAGGGCGACACCGCCGCTAATGGTGATGCGCAAGTCGGCGATCGCCTCGCGCTCGACCGCCTTCCGCAACCGCTGAGCCAGCAAGCATGAGCCCGCCAAGTCGGTTTGCGGCATGATGACGACGAACTCTTCGCCGCCGTAGCGAGCTACCAGGTCGGTGGAGCGAGCGCCGTTGTCGAGCAGGCTGCCCACGCCTCGCAATACCCGGTCGCCGCGCACGTGGCCATGTTCGTCGTTGACCTTTTTGAACGAGTCGATATCGAACATGGCGACCGAAAACTGCTGGCCGTAGCGAGTCTTCATCGCGAACATGGTTTCTAGCGCCTCGTCGAGCGCGCGGCGGTTGCGCAATCCGGTCAACGGATCGGTGCGCACTTCTGTGAGCGACATCAGCATGGTCGTCTGGCGCCGAATCTCTTCGTAGGCGTGCGAAATTTCGTTGGCCAGCCGCATCGTCGGCCGCAGGATATCCTCCGCCTCGCGGCACAACTGTTTGAACGCCTCTTCGTCGTGCCCGTTCGATAGCTCGCGCACGCGGTCCTTGAACTTCGCCACGCTCGTGTCGTGCTTGGTGAGATTCTGCCGAATCACTTCGGCGATTTTCTCCAGCTCCTTGGCCACCACCTGCGCCCGCATCAACTCACGGCGCGCCTGGCTCTCTAGCTGTGCGCCGCGCGATAGTTGCAGTCGGCCGACAAAATAGCCAAGCACCGCCACCACGGCGAGCGCAACCGGTGCCGGCAAATGCGGAGCGGAGCTGACGATGCCTTCAAAGATGCTGCTGTCCATGACGCTGTTGTCTCTGCTCAGGACGAACCAACGACAAGCTCAGCTCGTAGGGGAGCTTCCAACCCGTGGTCCGTTGCTGTTCCTCGAATGTCGCCTCAATAACTCTTACGCGACCCAAATCCGCGCAGCAGCACCATTCCGGCGACCACCAGCAAGGCGTACGCCATCATCCACTCGTGGGTGTCCCAGCCATTGATCGTGCGCATCGTCGTGCGGTAGATATCCCACATGGCTGACCGTGCAGGGGTAGGGAATTGGGGCGCGAAGCAGGAAAGATCGCTACCCAAGCCTAGGTCACGCTCGCCGCCTATGACGGATATTTCCCAGCCGGCGAATGCGCCAGCACCACCCTTGGCGAAGCGCCTACAGCGATTTATAATTCCCGGTCTGCCCAAATCGGGGACGTAGCTCAATTGGTTAGAGTACCGGACTGTCGATCCGGTGGTTGCGGGTTCGAGTCCCGTCGTCCTCGCTTGTAGTCGCCGCGGCGACCAGTTCTTCCGGCCATGCCAGTTTTGCGGGTTCGCCCGCCAATTGGCGTTCCAGCGCGAATGGCCGGCGCCGGGCATGCGGCCCGTCGACCGGTAGAATCGTGGCATGTCATCTGCCGGCGAAAAGCAAGTTCTTGCGGTCCTGGGGCGCCCCTTGGCGCAACTCCGCGCGGTCGGCGATCGCCTGTTGCCGCAGTTCCATCGCTTGGAACTGAACAACGTGCTCGACCTCTTGTTCTATTTCCCCCGCGACTACGAAGACCTGACCGATCTTCGTCCGCTCAATCAACTCCAAAGCGGTTCGCTGCAAAGCGCCGTCGGCACGGTCACCGAGGTCGAAGCCTCCGGCGGCAGTTTTGGGCGCCGTCATGTGCTTGGTGTGCTCATCGAGGGGGACGGCGGATATTTACGACTGGTGTGGTTCAACCAGCCCTTCATGCAGAAGAAGTTTCACACGGGGCAACGGCTGCTCGTTTCTGGCAAGGCCGTTCTCAAAGGGCGCGCCTGGGAAATGACGCATCCCAAGGTGCAATGGCTCGCCGCCGAAGAAACCAACATCGAAGGCCGAATTCTGCCCCTCTATTCCCTCACCGAGGGCCTGTCGCAACATCACGTGCGCCGCGCGGTGCAAGAGGCGCTCGGCATCAGCGCGCCGCTATTGGAGGAGGCCTTTCCCGAAAGCTTCCTCACCGCGCATCAAATCATGCCGATTGCGCCGGCCATCGAAAACATCCATTTCCCCGCGGATCAGGCGCGGCTGACAGAGGCGCGCCGTCGATTCGTTTATCAAGAACTTTACATCCTACAACTGGCGCTCGCCTTGCGGCGCCAGCAACAGCGCGTCATGTCGCGCTCGCCACAACTGGAGATTACCCCCAAAATCGACGCCAGAATCAGGCGGCTCATTCCGTTTGAATTAACACCAGATCAAGAAGCCGCCATCCGCGATCTCGTCGCCGATCTGGCCCGCCCTTATCCCATGAACCGCCTGCTGCAAGGCGACGTTGGCACGGGCAAAACCGTCATCGCCGTCTATGCCGTGCTGCTGGCAATCGCCGCCGGGAGCCAGGCGGTGCTGATGGCGCCGACCGAGGTGCTGGCCCGCCAACATGCGGCCACGCTCGATCACTTGCTCCACGAAAGCCGCGTCCGCCGCGCGATACTGACCGGCGGAATGCAAGCCGCCGACAAGTCGCGCGTTCTCGCCGCCATTGCGGCGGGCGAAATCGACCTGGTGATCGGCACCCAGGCGATTCTGCAAAACGACGTCGAATTCCCCCGGCTCGGTTTGGTGGTCATCGATGAGCAGCACAAGTTCGGCGTGCGTCAACGCGCCCGGCTCAAAAGCGCCGGCGCTGATCCGCATTATCTGGTCATGACCGCCACGCCCATTCCGCGCACCATCACCATGACGTTGTTTGGCGACCTGGATGTATCCACCTTGAAGACCGCGCCGCCGGGACGCCAGGCTGTTCGCACCTATCTGCCGGCCGCCGATCGCCGCGCCAGTTGGTGGGAGTTTTTTCGAGAGAAGTTGCGCGAGGGGCGACAAGGCTATGTCATCGCGCCGCTCGTTGAGGAGTCGGAAGAAATCGAAGCCGCCAGCGTGCAAGAAACCTTTGAGACGCTCATCAACGGCGAACTCGCCGACTTTCGCGTTGGACTGGCGCACGGGCGTCTCAGCCCGGCGGAAAAGCAGCAGGTCATGGAGTCGTTTCGCCGCGGCGATTTGCAAGTGCTCGTTTCCACCACGGTCATCGAAGTCGGCGTCGATGTCCCCAATGCCACCCTCATGACCATCGAAGGGGGCGAACGCTTCGGCCTCTCGCAACTGCATCAATTGCGCGGCCGCGTCAGTCGTGGGCTCTTCCCTGGTCAATGCTGCGTCTTCGCCGATCCTCAAACCGATGAGTCGCGCCGCCGATTGGAGGCCTTTGCCAAGACCACCGACGGCTTCGAACTGGCCGAACTCGATCTGGCGATTCGCGGCCCCGGCGACCTCTTCGGATCGCGCCAACATGGCTTGCCCCCGCTGTGGATCGCCGATCTCTTGCGAGACGCCGCCGTGCTCGACGAAGCTCGCCGCGCCGCCACGGAAACCGTGGCGGCCGATCCAGGGTTGGCGCAGCCCCAACATGCCCGGCTGCGCCGGATGATGCTGGTACGCTACGGGCAGTCGCTCGAACTGGGCGACGTAGGGTAACCCCGCATCGCCGGTAGCTCGATCTTGGCGATCGTGGTCCCGACCAACCTGTTGCCTTACAGCGAGGTCGAAAACTGCGGGTACATGCGGCTCCGCTTCTTGGTGGAGCACACGTCGACAACCTTGCCGTGGTCGGACAGCGCCACGTGAAAGCGCTCCGCCCCCTCGATCCGGTGCAACGACATGTGATACGCCTCGTCCACCACCTTGAGATACGGGCGATCCTCGGGCGAAACGGGCCGCCGGAGCTTGCCCCACGAGCCGTCTCCCAAATACGGCACGCCATTGGGATCGACCAACCCATCGAGCAGTGGATGCGTGCGTTTGTAGGCGTGGTCGTGGTGTTCAAACACCGCGTCCACGTTGAAACGCTCGAACAGCGGCACCCAGTGCTTGCGACTGTCCGATCCGGTGCCCTTCTCCATGTCGTCCAAATTCACCGGCCGCACCGATGGATACGACGGCACATGATAAAACACAAACACGTTGGGGCATTCTTCGCGCTCGCGTAGCTGCTTCTCCAGCCAGCTCGTTTGCTCACCCTTGATCGGCGTCGTGTGATTCGAGTCGAGCAAAATAATCGACATGTAGTCGCCGAAGTCGATGGAGCCAAATCCGTTGTCCGCGAACAGACCATCGAACATCGCGTAAAAGAACGGCGCCGACTTGCGCGAGGTGCTGTATCCGCCGCGCACCTCATGGTTGCCAAGACAGGCCAGCATCGGAATGCTTCGGCCTTCGCTGTCGATCAACTGGTCGGAGTAATTCTTCAAGAATTGCAAAAAGTTGCCGGCGATCATCCCGTTTTCATACGCCAGGTCGCCGCCGAGCACTACGAACATCGGGTCTTGCTTCGCGGCTAGCTCATTGGTCTCGCGCGCCGCGTTGCCCGCGCCCGCATCGCCGCCCGATACGAACTGGAGCGTGTTCGTCGGTTTGGTCGGCATGGTCCGAAATCGGCGCTCCTTGGAATCCAGCCCGATCCGAAAACTGTATTCGCCTCCCGGTTCCAGGCCAGTCAACTCTGTGCGATACACCTTGTACTTGGGCGAGGGGAATTCGCGCACCTCGCAGATCGCCGATTTCCATTCCATCGAACCCAGTTTGGCGTACCAGATCGGGCGGTCTTTTCCCTCTTCCTCCGTGCCAATCCACTGAATCGTCATCGTCGTGGTCGGATCGCGCTGCCAGGTGAGCAGTGTCGATTGCGGTTCGAACTTGGCCTCCGCGGCGAACGCGGGCGCCGCCGACGTGTCTTGTCCCCAGGCCCGGCCGAGCCATGCGCCGGCGGCGATCACCGATCCGGCCCCTAAAAAGTGACGCCGTGGAATGCGATTCATCGAGATTCTCCAGAAGTTGGAGCAGGCGGGGTGGGAAGGCTCGCGGAACTCTCGACGTTAAACTAGGCAGGCCCGCCCTGCAAGTCGCTCGCCCGTCAAATCGCTATGAGCCGAGCGCCGACAATGCCTCGCGCGCCGCCGCAACTGTGTGATCGATATCCGCTTCCGAGTGGGCCGCCGACACAAAGAGCGCCTCGAATTGGCTGCACGGCATGTACACGTCGCGGTCGAGCAAGCCCCAAAAATAACGGCCATAGCGGGCCGTGTCGCAGCGACTGGCGCTTGGCCAATCCACGACCGGCTCGGGGTGAAAAAACAAAGTCATCATGCTCCCCACCCGCGCCAACGTGTGCGGAATACTGGCCGCCATCGCCGCTTGCCGTAACCCGGCTTCTAGCCTGGCGCCTAGCGCCTCTAAGCGTGGATACGGTGATTCGTCGCGCAGCGTCTCCAGCGTGGCGATGCCCGCCGCCACCGCCAACGGATTGCCGCTCAATGTGCCGGCCTGAAACACCGGTCCGGCGGGCAGCACGCGATTCATAATGTCGCGGCGGCCGCCGTAGGCGCCCATTGGCAAGCCGCCCCCCACGATCTTGCCGAGCGTCGTCAAATCGGGACGAATCCCCAACAACTGCTGCGCGCCGCCGTACCCCACGCGAAAACCAGTGATGACTTCGTCAAAGATGAGCAACGAATCGTTGCGCTCGGTCAGATCGCGCAGCGCCCGCAAGAACGCGTCGCTCGGTCGCACGCAGCCCATGTTGCCCACGATCGGCTCCAAAATGACGCAGGCGATCTCACGCCCGCGCCGCGCGAAAGCGCTCTCCAACTCCTCTACGCTGTTGTAATTAAGAACCAACGTGTCGGCGGCCGCGCCCCGTGTGACGCCCGGCGAATTGGGCACGCCAAGTGTCGCGGCGGCGCTCCCCGCGGCGACCAACAGGCTGTCGGCATGACCATGGTAGTTGCCCGCGAATTTTACGATCACCTCGCGCCCCGTGTAGCCACGCGCCAGTCGAATCGCGCTCATCGTGGCCTCGGTGCCCGAACTGACCAGCCGCACCGACTCGATGGTCGGCGCCGCTTCAACAATCAACTCCGCCAGTCGCGTCTCTCCTTCGGTGGGAGCGCCGTAGCTGGTTCCCCGCAATAATGCCGACTCGATCGCCGCCACCACCTTGGGATGTCGATGCCCCAGAATCATCGGTCCCCAAGAGCCAATGAAATCGACATAGCGCCGTCCGTCCACGTCCCACAAATAGGCGCCATCGGCGCGCTCGATGAAGATCGGCTCTCCTCCCACGCCGCCAAAGGCGCGCGCGGGACTGTTCACTCCACCCGGAATCAGTTCTTGCGCACGTGCGAAAGCGCGGTGGCTGGCTGGGTACGGTCGGGCGCCGCGGGACGCGAGGTCGGAGGGGCTGGGTGCGCTAATCGCCGGTCCCTTCTTCAGAAAGCAATCCGTCTTGAAACAAATCGATCTCACGTCGATCGTGGCGATCCACCTGCGCGAGCAAATCGCCGATCTGCGCGCAAAGCGAACACAACTCCCCCTCATCGACCTCCAACGGGCTTTCCACCCTTGGCGAGATGATTGCCAATTCGCCGCGAAACACTTCGTGGTCCGAACGTAGAGTGGCGATTTGTTCCGCCAAATGCGGCTTGCGCTCCAAAATATCGCGCATATATCCGCCGTCTTCCTCCAATTCCATGAGTCGCTCGAGGTGCCGCCCCAGCGAGTCGGCCGTGAAGCACACCGTCGAGCGCTTGCGCTCCAGCCCCACAATGTCGATGCTCCACGACATCGCCGCGCGCAGCGCCTGCTTCAAGTGTTCCAATAGCTCATGTTCGAGCAACGCCTGACGGGCCAGTGCTTGTTTGTCCATCGATGGGTCTCCCGTCTCTGCGACAAGCGCGCTGTCTTTGGCTCTCATTGTAGCACCTCTCGATTGGCTAGTGCGGGGATCGCTGCTCCTAGCGCGACAACAGGCCAGCATCCAACACCCATTGCGAGCCCGTCATGAACCGCGCCTTGTCCGACGCCAGAAAGACGACGGCCGCCGCCACATCCTCGGGCTCAATCCACGGAACTGGCAGCAAATTTCCTGCCGAACGCTCGGCAATTTCCAGGGGCGTTGCCCCTTCCAGTTCCGCCAAGCCGTCATTCATCGGCGTGTTCACCCCCGTGGGATGGATCGAGACCACGCGCACATTGTGCGGCGCCAGCTCAATCGCCCACGACTTCGTCAGCCCCACCAGCCCCCATTTGCTCGCCGCATAATGGCTCAGTCGCCCCATGCCGCGCAGCCCGGCGATCGACGAATTGTTGATAATCACGCCCGATTTCTGCTCGATCATGAATGGAATCACGCGCCGCGCCATCAGCCATGCTCCCTTGAGATTGATGTCGAGCATCGCGTCCCAAGCGGCCTCGCTCAATTCGTGTGCCATACCATAGCCGCAGATGCCCGCGTTGTTGAACAACACGTCGATGCGTCCAAAGCGCTCTCGAATCGTCTCCACCGCCCGGACGATGGCCGCGTCGTCGCGCACGTCTCCCGCCAGCGGCAAGCATTCGACTCCGAGCGCCGCGCACTCTGTGGCCAATGAGTCCAGTTCGTTGGCGGCCCCCATGCGGTAGCCCGGATATTCCAATTCACGGCACAAATCAAAAGCGGCGATTCGCGCCCCCTCTTTAGCCAGCGCCAAGGCCGAGGCGCGCCCTTGGCCATGCGCCGCGCCGGTAACAAGCGCCACCCGTCCCGCCAGCTCGCCTGCCATCTACGCGTCCCCCTTTCGCGATAGTGCGGCAGCGGGCGCCTCCCGCCGGTAGGGCTGCAAATACTCATCCAGATCGACCCGCAGCGCGTTGTTGAACACGTTAGTCGCGATCATGATGCCGCCAAACGCCGTCAGCGCCACAATTTGCGCCGGCTCAAAATGACCCGCCAGCCGGCCGTATAGCTCGTCGGTCACTTGATTCGGATCGTTGACAAGCTGCCGGGCAAAATCCACCACAGCTTGCTCGCGCGCATCCAGCGCTAGCCGATCCGGGTTCTCGCCCGCGTCGATCAAAATCCGCCGAAAAAACGTGGAACAGATCAAACAATCGGTGGCCGACGAGATGGCATGGACAAAGAGGGTCGTTGCCCTCGATCCCAAGAACGCTTGCACCTCGTCCCGCACCGGATACCAGGTCATCAGCGACCGCAGCGCCGTCGCCGAATGGCCAAGAGTCTGCTTCATATTCGTCAGCCGGCCATGCTCGTCGATAATGCGGTCGAATTCCACGCGCACTTCGCCTGTGGATTCCTCGTAAGCAACGGGCGGGATGCGCGCCATGGTTTTTCCTGCGTGGGTTGTAATTGCGGTTCATCCTGACAGATCATTTCGTAAAATCAACGCGGCTGGTGGCCAGACATTCGAACGCATGGGAGACGTCGATGGCGGACACTCAATTGCCCGTGTTGACCGAAGTGCATTCCGCCGCGGGTGGCGGAATCCTGCAGATCACTCTCAATCGGCCCGAAGTCCACAATGCCGTCGACGCCGCTTCGGCCGCCTTGCTGCTCGAAGCCTGGCAACGCTTTCGCGATGATGACGACTTGCGCGTCGCCGTGCTGCATGGCGCGGGCGACACGGCATTTTGCTCTGGCGCCGATCTGCGTGGGCTGGCTGGCCTGGCCGAATTGCCAAGCGGCGTAACGCCAGAGTCCCTCGTCAGCGACGGCACGGGCCCGATGGGCGGCACGCGAATCGTCCAATCCAAACCGGTGATTACCGTTGCCCAAGGGTATGCTTACGCCGGCGGCCTGGAGCTTTTTTGCCATGGCCACATTCGCCTGGCCGAGCCGCAAGCCACCTTTTCCGTGGCCTGCCGCCGCTGGGGAGTGCCATTGGTCGATGGCGGTACGGTCTATCTGCCGCGGCTCCTCGGTTGGGGCAGCGCCCTGCCGCTCATCATTACCGGGCAGCGCATCTCCGCCGAACGGGCCCATCAGATCGGGTTGGTCTGGGAACTGGTGGCGCCGGGGCAGGGGCTTGCCCGCGCCTTCGAATACGCGCGCCAGATTTGCGAGCAGCCCCAAGATGCCCTACTGGCGGATCTGCACAGCGCCATTCATGGCGCCGATCTGCCGCTGTCCGAGGCGCTTACGCTCGAGGCTGCCAATCTTTACCCGGTCATGCACAGTGCCAGCACGCAGCAAGGGGTCGAAAACTTCCTGACTGGCCGCCGATTTTGGTTCAAATAACGCCTCGCGCTCGCCGCCGACTCGATGGACCGCCCGAGGAACACAATGAACGGAATCCCAAGCTCCAGTGGCCGCTCGACGTGGAATGAAAATGTCGCCACGCCACAACAGGCGCGAGCTATTGGCGGCAGTTGCTTGTCCCTATAATCCCTTTCGTTGCCAATCGCCGTTCCCCCTCACGGCATTGGCCTCCTTCGCCTCACAGTCGGAGTCGCTTGTTTCATGAGCCATTCGATCCCCGATCTGTCTCGATATGGCATCGCCGCCACGCGCGTCATCTACAATGTCACTCCCGCCCAAATGTATGAGGAAACGGTGCGCACCGCCGACGCCGAACTAGTGGCGTCCGGCGCTATCGCCGCCATGTCGGGCAAAAAGACCGGCCGCAGCCCCAAAGACAAACGCGTCGTCCAGCAAGACCCCTCGCAGCAGGATGTTTGGTGGGGCAACGTCAACATTCCGCTCGACGAAGCCACCTTCCTCATCAATCAGCAGCGCGCCGTCGACTATCTCAACACGCGCGACAGCATCTACGTCGTCGATGGCTACGCGGGCTGGGATCCCAAGTATCGCCTCAAGATTCGCGTGATTTGCGTGCGCGCTTATCACGCCCTGTTCATGTGGAACATGTTGATTCGCCCCACGCCCGATGAGTTGGCCGATTTCGGCGATCCCGATTACGTGATCTTCAACGCCGGCGAGTTTCCCGCGAATCGCCTGACCCGCCAGATGACCTCGACCACCAGCGTCCTGCTCAACTTCGAGCGCGGCGAGGTTGTGATTCTCGGCACCGAATACGCCGGCGAGATGAAGAAGGGCGTCTTCACGATCATGAACTATCTCATGCCGCGCCGCGGCGTGCTCTCCATGCACTGCTCCGCGAATGAAGGCCCCGCGCGCGACGTTTCGCTCTTCTTCGGGCTCTCGGGCACCGGCAAGACGACTCTTTCCGCCGATCCCCGCCGCCAACTCATCGGCGACGACGAGCATTGCTGGACCGACGAAGGCGTGTTCAACATCGAGGGGGGCTGCTACGCCAAGTGCATTGGCTTGTCGGCCGAGCGTGAGCCGCAGATCTACTCGGCAATTCGGTTTGGATCGGTTCTCGAAAACGTGGTCTACGATCCCAACACGCGTGTCGTTGATTACGACAACGACTCCATCACCGAGAACACCCGCGCCGCGTACCCCATCGACTTCATTCCCAACGCCAAGCAGCCTTGTGTCGGCGCGCATCCGCGCAACATTATCTTTCTCACCTGCGACGCCTACGGCGTCTTGCCCCCGGTCAGCAAGCTTTCGCCCGCTCAGGCCATGTATCACTTTCTCAATGGATACACCGCCAAGGTCGCGGGCACCGAAGTGGGCGTGACCGAACCGCAGGCCACTTTCTCCGCTTGTTTTGGCGCCGCGTTCCTGGTCTGGCATCCCACGGTCTACGCAAATCTGCTTGCTGAAAAGCTGCGCCGCCACAATGCGCAGGCCTGGCTAGTGAACACCGGTTGGTCGGGCGGAGCTTATGGGGTTGGCTCGCGCATCAAGCTGGCCTATACACGCGCCATTATCGACGCCATTCACGATGGCAGCCTCGCTACGGCGCCGACGATCGAAGACCCCGTCTTTGGCCTGCAAGTCCCCACGCGCTGCGCCGGTGTCCCCGACGATCTCCTCTTGCCACGCAACACATGGCAAGACAAAGACGCCTACGACCGTACCGCGCAGAAGCTCGCGCGCATGTTCTACGAGCACTTCGAAATCTATAGCGATCAGGCCAGCCCCGAGGTGCTACAGGTCGCACGTCACAAAACGGCCGCCGTAGGCGCGTGATGCCGGCGCATCGAGAAAATCAAACCTCCGCCCATGGCGCATCGCGGTAGCGAAGAATCAGCGGTGCAAACGATTTCTCCCAGACGGCTATGCCGCCTGCGTTTCGTCGTCGCGGCCAGCCGTGCTGAGGATTTCTCCCGTCTCGCTCACATCCTCAAACTGCACCGATACCCGCTTCGACACCCCGGTCTCCTGCATGGTGACGCCGTAGAGCGTGTTGGCGCAGGTCATGGTTCGCTTCGAATGGGTGATGATGATGAACTGCGTCCAGGCCAGAAACTCGCGTAATACGCCCACGAAGCGCTCAATGTTTGCCTCGTCCAGCGCCGCGTCAACCTCATCCAGCACGCAAAACGGGCTGGGCCGACTCCGAAAAATCGCCAACAGCAGCGCCACGCAGGTCATCGTCTTCTCGCCGCCGCTCAACAGCGAAATGCTCCGCGGTTCTTTGCCAGGCGGCCGCGCCACAATCTCGATGCCGCTCTCCAAGATGTCGACGCCCGCTTCCAGCACAATGTCGGCATGTCCCCCGCCAAACAGCTTGGCGAACAACTCCTGAAAGTGCCCGCGCACAGTCTCAAACGTCTCGGCCAGCAAGCGTCGGCTGTCGCCGTTGATCTTGCCAATGATCTGCTCCAATGAACTCTTGGCCTGCGCCAAATCCTGGAATTGGCTGGTGAGGTTCTGATGTCGAGATTCCAACTCGTCGAGTTCGGCCAGCGCGTCCAGGTTCACTGCCCCAATGGAGTTGATTTTTCGACGCAGCTCCGCGATTTCGCCGTCGATCTCCTCCCGTGATCGCTCGTCTGGCGTGTCGATCTCGCCGGTAAACTCGCTCAATTCCACCTGATAATCGTCGCGCAGGCGGTTCGCCAGCGCCAATCGTTCCAGCTCCAACTCGCGGCGCGCCAACTCCAATCGATGAGTTTCTACTTCGCAATCTCGCAGCTTAGCGCGCAGCGCTTGGGCGTCTTCCAGCGATTGACCGCGCGCTTGCTGCACGGCGCGCGAATGGTCGAGCTGCCGCGCTCGCTCTAGCTCCAATGCTTGCTTGTCGAGATAAACTTGCGCCAGTCGCGAATCGTGCTGCAAGATCAGCGCGGCGCAGGCGGTAATCCGCTCGTCGAGTCGCGCCAGTTGTCCGGCGTGTTCGTCGAGCACGCGCTGGCGCTGCTCGCGATGATCCGCCAACTGCGCCCGTTGCAATTGCAAACGCGCTAGTTGCTCGTCCAGCTTCGCCATGCGCACTTCAATGCGGGTGGCGTCCTGCGCGGACGCTCGCCGCTCCTCGTCCTGTCGTTCCAGTCGACTGGTCGCGGCGGCAATCTCTCCTTCCATGCTCGTCAGAGTTCCCTCGATCGTCGCCAGTTCCCCTCGGGCGGCGCTCAACCCCCGCTCCGCTTCGTCGCGCGCTGCGGTTGCCGCGTTCAGGTCCTTGGCGATGTTCTGTTGCTGCTGCCGCAACCGCGCGTCGCGATGCGCTAGCTCTTTGAGCTGCGCCTTCAGTTCGGTCACTGCGTGCTGCGCTTCCAATTGATCGGTGCGCCGAGCTTCCACCTGCGCCTGCTGGCCGACCAACTTGCCTTTCACCGCTGCGGCGGACGATTCCCGCGCGCGCACGGTCGTCGCCAACTCAGTTAACTGACTGAGCAAGAGCCGCAGTTCACTGCGCCGCGATATCAGTCCCGTCGCTGCCTGTCGTGGCCCCGCGGCAAGAAGGCCATCCGGACCTACCACCTCCCCAGCTAAGGTGACCAATTGCATCCCATGCGCGGCACCCCGCGACAACACCAGCGCTTGCGCCAAGCTTTCCACGATCCAAGTCCGACCGAACAGCCGGTTTACCAGTCGGCTCACCACCAGACTCTGTTCGTCGGCCGGTTCCACGAACTCCGTTGCTCGGCCGATCACTCCAGCTAGCCCCGACAGGTCCGGACCGTCGGGTTGGGTTTCTCCGCTGTCGTGGTCGATCGAAATAAAACCGACCCGCCCGGGCAGCCGATATGCCTCGGCCACGAGGTAATCGAAAAACTCCTGGCCGGGCGCAATCACCAGATGCTCGGCCACAGGACCAAGCGCCGCGTCGATCAGATGCGCCATGTCGGGCTTCGCGGTCAACAGGTGACCCACCAGGCCATGCACCTGGCTTAAGGGGCCGTTCTCCGTTTGCCGAGCCAGCATCAAGAGCTCTTTCGCTCCGGCGCCGACCCCTTCCATGCGGTCTTCCAGTTCCTTGAGGACCTTCGACCGCTCGCGCGCCGCGGAGTGCCGTTCGCGAAGCTGGGCCACATCCGCCGCCAGTGTCTCTTGCTCGTGTGTCAGGCCGTCCAGCGCCGACTTAGCCTCGGCAGTCGCGGCCTGGCGCTGCGATAGCACTTCTTGATGGGACGTCAGTTGCGCCGCGATCCGCTCCTGGTCGCTGCGGTGCTGCGCGAATTGCGATTCAATCTCCACCATCCGGGCGCGGCCCCGCTCACAACTGGCGTTGGCAGCTTCCCACTGCTGCTCGCGGGCAGAAGTTTGGTTGCCCAGCGCGGCTGCGCTACGCATCAGGTTCATGTAAGAACCGCGGCGTGCCTCGCTCTCTTGGCGCAACTCGCCTAGCAGGCGCGCCAATTCAGCCGCCTCCGCTTGCCGTTCGGCCAACTCCGCGGCCAGTCGCTCCCGCTCAGCCCGCGCATGCTCGATCGACTGTTCCACCTCGTCCAATTCGGCGCCAGAGTCGCCGCGCCGCGCCGCTAGATTCGCGAATCGGCCGCGCTGAGCGTCCCGTTCGCGCTCCAGGTCGGCTAGACGCTCGCGCTCGTGATTGCTGGCCGCCTCGTCGCCGACAATCAACTCGCGACTGCTCGCCAATCGCGCGTCGCACGCGCGACTGGCCTCGGCCAACAACAAAAGCTCGGCTTCCAGCTCGCGTTGCCGAAGTTCAAGTTGTTCAATCGATTGCCGTTGCTGCGCCGCCGTGTTGCTGCTGGCGGCCAGCGCCGCCTCGCGCTCCGACGATTGCTGGCCCAGTCGACGCCAATCGGCCGCGCCCAACGACAGGCGCAGCAACTTCAAGCGTTCGCTGTATTCGCGGTACCGCTGCGCCTTGCCGGCCTGCCGTCGCACGCTGCGCAGTTGATTGTCGACTTCCTCCACGATGTCTGACAGCCGCAACAGGTTTTGTTCCACCCGTTCCAGCCGCCGTAGCGATTCCACCTTCTTGGCTTTGAAGCGGCTGATGCCCGCCGCCTCTTCAAAGATCATTCGCCGGTCGCGCGGCGACGACTGCAACAGCACGTCGACCTTGCCCTGCTCGATGACGCTATATGCCTCGGTCGCGGCGCCGGTGCCCGAGAACAGCTCGCGAATGTCGCGCAGCCGGCACGGCTGACGATTGATCAGATACTCCCCCTCGCCGCTGCGGTAGACGCGACGAGTGATGTGAACTTCGGGAGAGTCGAGCGCCAACTGGCGTTGGGCGTTGTCGAACGTCAGGGTGGCTTCCGCCGAATTCAACAAACTTCGGCTGCCCGAGCCGTTAAAGATGACGTCCGCCATCTCCTTGCCGCGCAGACTCTTGACGCTCTGCTCGCCCAGCACCCACTTCATAGCGTCGACGACGTTCGACTTGCCGGAGCCATTAGGGCCGACGACCACGGTAATGCCCGGCGGAAACTCGAATCGCGTCCGATCCGCGAAGCTCTTGAAGCCGACTAGTTCGAGGGCTTTGAGCATGAAGAAGTGGCGCTGCGCCCCGGTCCGGTGGGAATTGGGTGAGTTTTCAATCCCTCAGTCTAGCAAGAAAACCGCCCTTCCGGGCCGATGGGGGCTCCGAATCGCTAGCAGCGTCCTCGGCCGCCGGCTTCTCCTCCCGTTCCTCCTTGGGCGTCGCAAATAGGTCGGGCAAGGGGGTCGAAACCACGGGTTGGCGTCCGCCCCTGGCCGGTTCCCCGTCCGCCGAGTGCGAGGTGTACTCGCGTCCGGGTTGCGGCAGCGCGTCGATTTCCAACCGGCTGGAAAGGCACTTCTTCAGTTTGGCCTGCTGTAGCGCCTGCACCACGTCGGGGTAGCTGCCCCCCAGTTCGACGATTGCTCGCACGATCGCGTCAATCGAGTTGGGCGTCGTTCGTTTTTGCACGTCGCTGCCCGCTTCGAACCGCGAGATCACCACCTCGTCGGGCGTGTCGGCCTTGATCAAGATGCGCTGGCTGGCGTCAAGCACTACCGGGGTCTTCAGGCGATGCTCTTTGCCAAACAGCACCACCTCAGCGCGAAAGCTGCGCGTCAGATGAATGAGCGGCGGCCCGCCCACGGCCAGCGCGTGATAGCTGAACTGGTCCCCAAGATTCTCGCTCGCCAGCGCAGGATCGTGCGGATCCATGGCCCATAACGCGCGGAAGGCGCCATATCGCGTCTCCGCGCTCGGCAGAGCGAGCATTTCTCGCAGTTCCTGCGAAGCCGAAAAGTCGTCCATCGCCCCCAGCGCCGACAAGGCGTACACCCGAAACGCCGGCTCCTCACGCGCGGCTTGCGCCAAGGCGGGGACCGCGCGGCGATCGTCGAGATAGGCCAGCGCTTCGGCCGCGTAGAATCGCACCAAGGGGTCTTCCGATTTGACGCCGATGACCAAGGTGTCGGCCGCCGCCTTGCCAACCGCCTCCAATCGTAGCGCGGCGGCGTCGGCGGTGATCGGATCGAGCAATTGCCGTTCGAGCAACTTCAGCCGCTCCATCTGCTCCGACGGCGTCTCGCGCAGCGGTACGGCGCGCAGTACCTGCATGTACCGTGGAATGTTGTCCTTGTATCGAGGATGCACCTCGATTTGCACATATTCGTCGGTCTTGGGCGTGGCAACGCCTTGTTTGATTCCCTGGTGGTACATGAAGAACCGGCGATTCAACATGGCGCCGATCTGCGAACTGTTGCGCACCGAACGGTGATCTGGCTTCAGCACCAGTCGCAACGGCCGAGATTTTTTGGCGATTCCGCCACCTAACACGCGTCCCCGCGTTTGCGAAATCGTGTTGCCGCTCGACTCCGCCGCCGGATCGACCAGAATTGGCCCTTGCGCTCGGGCCAGCGGATGCCCTTCGTGTATCTGGTTGCCCAGCGCCGCCATTTCGCGGAGCTGAGATTCCATCAGCCAACCGTCGCGCAGGCTGGAGGTTTCGCTGCGCGACGGAACGCGGATTTCCAAATCAAAGTGGTCCCCAGCCTGAATGCCTGCCCGCATATAGCCGCGGACCAGCGCCAAGGAGGTCGATGACGACGCGAGCACCTGATTCGGATTGATGACGCCGCGCTTCTGCATGTCGTTGAGCAGCGCCGCGCGTTCTGGACCTGGGTGCGGATCCGACCCCGTCCCCGCCAAACCAGTCACCAGCGCGACTGCTTCCACCGCCACCGGCTGTAGTCCATCGGGCACCGCCAGTTCGCCAACTAGCGTCCGCTCGGCGCCTGCGGCGGCAATATCTTCGGGGCTTTGTGACCGAATGCTCGTCGCGGCGCAGCCCGGCGCCGCCGCCGACAGTACCGCGAACCCCAGCGACAGGGCGCTCCATCGAAGCGCGCGGCGCCAGTTCCGGTGCAACCAGTTGGTTGCCGGCGTCTTGCCGTCATGCGTTCCTGCGCGCCTTACATCCATGTGCGGCGACGTGGGGGGAGCGATTAAGAGACTTAGTAGCGGCGAGAAAAATAGTGGTTGCCCCCTGGCCGGTCAATATGGCTTGCTTCCTAAGCCCTGAGCAGCCCTGCGAAATACGGCCGATTGGGAGCTGCTATCGCGCCGTGCTGGCGCCTATGGAGGATCGTACCCCCCCGGATGAAATGGATGACAGCGGCAGATGCGGGCCACCCCCTTGGCCGCCCCACGCCACGGGCCATGTTTCTCCACCGCTTGAATAAAATAGTGACTGCAGCTTGGCTCAAATCGGCAGTGTCCGCCTAACAGCGGGCTCAAGGTCGCCTGATACAGTCGCACCATCAGAATCAGCAGCCAGGAAATCGCCTTACGCATGGCGCGCGCCGCCTCGTCGTTGGCACTTTTCCACCACTTGCCGCGCTAGCCGCAGCATCGAATCGCGCAACGGCTCCATTGGCGGCTCGCTACCGGCCCGCGGAATGGCGATCCAATCAAAACCCGCCGGCAAGTCATGCTGTGACAGCCGAAACGTCTCGCGCAGCCGGCGCTTCCAGCGATTCCGCGCAACGGCCCCACCCACCTTGCGCGAAACGCTCAGCCCCAACCTCGACTCTTCAAGCGCGTTGGGCCAGCCATATAGCACGAGCAACTGGTCGCTGGCCGAACAACGGCGCCGATACACCTCGTCGAAGTCGCGCTGTGTGCGCAGCCGCCGCGTGGCGCCAAATCGATAACGCTCCGCGCCAGTAATTGGCGCGCCGTCCGATTCGGCTTCGCGCGCTCGTGGCGTCGACATCTCGGCCTTCCAGTGGGTCAGCTACCAGTTTAACCCTGCTCGCGGCGAAAGCGGATTTCGTTCGTCAATTGCGCGAATCGCCGCCTGATCGTCTTCGCTCAGTTCCTTGGGCAGCTCAATCTGCAGTTCCGCGAACAAGTCCCCGCGCCCCTGTTTGCCGTCCACGCCAAAACCGCGGACTCGCAGTTTGGCGCCAGACGAGCTACCCGGTGGAACTTTCAGCGTAATGGTCCCATCCGGTGTCGGCACGTCGATCTTGCTGCCTAGCGCCGCCTCGGCCAATGTCACCGGCACGCGCACATACAGATTGTCGCCGCGCCGGGTGAAGTGCGGATGCTCCGCCACCCGCACGGTGATGATCAAATCGCCCTCAGGCCCGCCGCGAACCCCTACTTCCCCCTGGCCTCGCAGGCGAATCTTCTTGCCGTCCTCGATGCCCGCCGGAATCGTCACGTCGATGGTGTGTTGTTCACCGGTGGGGCGCTGCACCCGCAGTTGGTGTTGTCCACCCCGTATTGCGACCGTGAACGGCACCGAAATTTCATACAGCACATCGGCGCCGCGCGCTTTACGGGCCTTCGCCCGTCCCCCGCCCCCGCCACGTCCCCCTCGGCCAAACTGTCGCAGCAAATCCTCAAACCCGCCTGACTCGCCTCCTCCTCCGCCGCCCCCGCCAAAGAGGTCGGAGAAATCAAATCCTTGCTCGGCGTTGGAAAATTCCCAGGATTGCTGCCCATGTCCCGGATAAAATCCGCCGCCGCCCCCTCTTGGTCCGCCAGGACCCATGTGCTCAAAGTCTGGTCCGTAGCGGTCATACATTTCCCGCTTCTTGGCGTCGTTGAGCACTTCAAAGGCCTGCTGGACCTTCTGGAATTTCTCTTTCGCCGTCTTGTCGTTGGGGTTTAAGTCGGGGTGATACTTGCGCGCCAACGTGCGATAGGCCTTCTGTATGTCGTCCGCGGAGGCGCCCTTGGGAACGCCCAGCAGTTCGTAGTAATCCTCTGCCATTGTGGCCCTATGGCTGTGTTGCCAAAACGCAACGCGGTGCTGGTCGCCCTGCCGAACCGATACCAGTCAGTCCGTGGTAGCGACCCTCCAGTCGCCTGAATTTTAGGACAGTTCCACAATCGGCATCAACAGCGCCCCCCGCCGCGATGGTCTCGGCCTTGGTAAAAGCCGCCGCGTGCTACGGTTAAGCGGTGTCGCACGTGCGATGCGTCCGACTGATCCAGAGGTACTTCCCGTCGATGCCGCAAATTCGCACTGCTGCTGTTTGGGGATGGTGCGCCGCCGCGCTTGTGGTGTTGTCGACGGACCAACACGCATTGGCAAGCGGCGGACAACTCAAGCTCGTCACCATCGATTCCGAAACCGGCGAGCCGGTTCCCTGCCGCATGCATCTAAAAGGCGCCAATGGCAAGCCGCGTCCCTACAAGCGATTGCCTTACTGGGACGACCATTTTGTCTTTCCGGGAGAAATCAAGCTTCAACTCCCCAAAGGCGCCTACACTTTCGAAATCGAACGCGGTCCGGAATATGTCAATTGCACCGGACACTTCGTCATCGAAAACCACGCCGACGACGAGAAAACAGTCACACTCAAAAGGGCGGTCGACATGGCCGCCGAGGGGTGGTGCTCCGCCGACCTCCATGTTCACCGCCCGCTGCGCGACATCGAACTCTTAATGGCCGCCGACGATCTGCACGTCGCCGCGGTCGCGCCGCTCAAAACTGCGGAAACCATCGATCCCAAGCTTTCGCAACTCGCCGAGCAGCAACGAGCCGTTTTTCCCGCCTACGAACACGAACTAGCCGGCAACACCATGCTCTGTTTCAGCCGCACTGGCGAATTGCAGCTTCCGTCCGCCGCGCTCGAAGCAAAATCGGGACTCCAGTTTCTGCACGCCGCGCGGCAGGACAAAGCAAACTGGATCGACGTCGCCCGGCCATTTTCTTGGGATCTGCCGGTCGCGGCCGCGCTGGGCCTTGTCGATTCCGTCGAACTAGCCAACGACCATCTCCTGCGCAGTGGAGTGGTCAACAAAGAAACTGGCGGCCGACCGCGCGACAAACGCTTCTCCGGTCCCTTCGCCAACGCCCTCTGGTCGCAGCACATCTACTATCAACTGCTCAATACTGGGCTGCGCTTGCCTCCCACCGCCGGCAGCGGTTCGGGTGTGGCCGCCAACCCCGTTGGCTACAACCGAGTGTATGTCTATCTGGGCGAGTCCTGGAGCAGCGAGGCCTTTTGGCAAGCGCTCGCGGCTGGACGCGTGATGGTGACTAACGGCCCACTCTTGCGGCCTAACGTGCGCGGTCAGCTTCCCGGGCATGTCTTCGAATCACCCGCTGGCGAAACGGTCAGTCTCGATGTCAGTCTCACGCTGAGTACGCGCGACCCGGTGAGCTATCTGGAAATCATCAAAAATGGCGAAGTTGAGCGCTCCGTTTCGCTTCGCGAATACGCCAAGGCAGGGCGACTCGAACCGCTCGAATTCTCCGAGAGCGGCTGGTTCTTGGTTCGCGTCGTCACGGAGGTCGAGCATACCTACCGCTTCGCCTCCACTGGCCCATACTATGTCGAAGTGGGAGACGCCCAGCAGCGCGTCAGCAAATCGGCCGCGCAGTTCTTTCTCGACTGGACCCGCCAGCGTTCCGATCAGTCGGGCGCCTCGCCCGCCGATCGTGTCCTGTACGATCGCGCACTCGAATTTTGGACCCAGCGAGTTGCGGCGGCCAATGCGCCCTGATCGCCATTGATTGTGCCGCGCATCGGAGGCGCGGTAGCATGCTCGTCGCGAAGCCACGGTGGCTTTGATTTCCCCGCGACGGAGGATGGTCCACCATGCTCGAGCAGACGTGCAAACTCAGTCGTTTCAATCTTTGGCTCATGGAAGCGCTGACCGCCGACATCCAAGAGACCGAAATGACGCTGCAACCCGCGCCAGACGTCAATCCGCCAGTTTGGATCCTCGGTCATCTCGCCGTCGCCACCGACTACGCCGCCAAGGCCCTGGGCGCCGAGCGCAAGTGTCCGCGCGAGTGGCATGCCGAGTTCGGTCCCGGCTCCGCTGCCGTGCCGCAAAAATCGCGTCCCACCAAAGCCGAGTTGCTCACGGCGATTCGCGAAGGGCATGAGCGCCTCACCACATTAGCCGGTCAAGCGACCGCCGATCATCTGGCTCGCCCGCATGAGGTCGAACTGCTCAAGGCAACCCCGCTCAAAACTATTGGCGACCTGGTCGCGCACCTGATGAGCACGCATGAGTCGCAACATCTCGGTCAACTTTCCATGTGGCGCCGCCTCACGGGTCGCAAGCCGTTGGTGTGACCGACTCCAGTCCAGCGACAAAAAAACGATCCGCACCGAATTGGAGTCCGGCGCGGATCGTCTTGGAGAACGTCGCCCGCTTTTTGGCCTTGTGCGATCCCAGGTCCGTTAGATCTCCTGGTAAATGATGTCCGACGTCGGCACGTCGCCAGCTTCTTCCCGCGGCGGCGCGGGCCGCTTCGCGCTTTGGGCGGCACTGCGCTCCATGCACGATGCGTGCTCGCTCACCCGCTGCAATCCAGCCGACACCGCGTCCAGCGCCCGCGCGGCGTTGGCTAGCGCCCCGGCAAGTGCTTCGGAAAACCGCGCCGCGGCGGCGGGATCAGCGGGCTGCTCCGCGGGCAGCGGACCGGCCGCCAGGCGTGGGCCGTTATCCGCTGCCGGCGACTGCGTGGCGTACCAGCCGATGTCGGTGCGCTGCGGATGGCTCGGCGCGTCAGGCTCGCCCGCCTCCCCCGCCAGCAACGGGCAAACGCCGCGCGGCCCTTCCGCCAGCAGGTCGAACGATTCTGTCTCCAGCGGCCCGCCAAGCAGGAGCCGCGAGGTGACCGCCAGCACCGCTTGTTGCGCGGCCTGCTCGGCGATCTCGCTCAACCACTGATCCGCCATCGGTCCCGCTTCGAGCGACAACTGCTCGTACGCCGCGCCGCCGTCCACCGCTTCTTCGGCGTCCGCGCTCGCGGCCACTTCGGGCGCCACCCCTTCGTTCGCGGCGTTGATTTCGGCCGCGTCGTCCATCTCGCTGCAGCGCCACTCCGCCACCAGATTGCTCAAATCCCCCACCGTTGCGGGCGCGTCAGCCAGCGCGCCACTCAGCACGTCGTAGCTGGGGCAAATATCGCACTCGTTGTGCCAGTTGAGCGCCGGCATGCCGCTCCAATCCAGCGCCACGTCGGCCGGCACACTCTCGGCGATCTCATCGACCGCCACGGCGCCGTAGTCGAAACCGGGCGAAAGGTCCCACTCGCGCTCGACCACATCCCCCGCCCAGGCAAAATGGTCCAGCAGCAGTCGATAGACGCTGGTGATCTGGTGCGCGTCGGCGACCAGTCCAAAGTAGCCGGCGTCGTCCGTCTCGATGCGCGACACCGTCACCGTGGTCGCTGGCGCCGATACATGGCGGTCGAACCACGAGTATCGGTCGGGCACGCGCCGAAAGTCGCCCGGGCAAAGCGGGTCGCAAGAGTAGTCGAAGAAATCTGCCGCCACGCCTTGCTCAACCGGCGGTATGCCATCTCCGAGCGCTAAGATGGTCATCGCTCCCAAGATCAACGAGAGCGCGAATCGTGAGCGTTTCATTCCTAGTTTCCTCCAAGGAACAACGCGGAAGTTGCGCCCGCCGACGCCGTGTGCCTGGCTGTGCCGCACCGAGCGTTCAGGGGGAAGCGGGCGTATGACTGGCCGGTCGCGTTCGACATGCGAACTGCAAACCGCTGTCTCCGTTCTGCCATCACTGTCCGTATGTCATATCGGTGCAAGCAAGCTAGGGGCATTAGGCAATACAGAGGAAGTTGCTTGCTCGGCTTGACTTTACGGCGGCCCAATAACAATCAAATGCGTTGGTTCTGCCGGCGCTGCGGTTGATGCCAATCGCGCCGGCGCGCTCTCGCCGCTCCATCGACAATGCCATATCTTCAAAGGCGCATTGGACTATCGCATGCCTGAAGAGTTGGGAGGACGCGCCAAGATGTCTGTTCGCGCTACGACAACGTCCCTGATCCTCTGCGCCCTATCTGGTTTCTGCGGCGCGCTGGCGGCGATCGTCTGGATCGACACCGCGCGTTTTCCAGCCGCCACGGCTCAAGAAATCGTGCTACCGGCGCCGCAGACGGCGGTCCAACCGCCGCCCCAGCGCCCGGTCGTCGCTCCCCCCGCTCGGCCGCAAAACTCCCTGGCCGATCTCGCTGTCGAAGAACGTAGCGCCGTCAGCGTGTACGAAAATTGCAATCGCAGCGTCGTCAACATCAGCACCCGCGGCGTCCGCGCCGACGCCTTTTTCTTTCTCGACGCCACCACCGACGGCACCGGCTCCGGCAGCGTGATCGACACCAGCGGTCATGTCCTCACCAACTTTCACGTCGTCGAGGACGCGCGCGAAATTCAAGTCACCTTGTTCAACGGTCAAAGCTTCGAAGGTCAACTGGTCGGTCGCGATTCGATCAACGATGTGGCGATCATCAAGATCGACGCCCCGCCCGAAATGCTCATCCCTGTGCCGTTCGGCGATTCATCGCGGCTGCGCGTGGGGCAGAGCGTCTTTGCCATCGGCAATCCCTTTGGTCTGGAACGCACGCTCACCACCGGTGTCGTCTCCAGCCTCAATCGCACGCTGCCGGCCCGCAATCACCATTCGCTCAAGTCGATCATTCAGATCGATGCCGCCATCAACCCCGGCAATTCGGGCGGACCGCTGCTCGATAGCCGTGGTCGACTTATCGGCATGAATATGGCCATCGCCAGCCGCACCGGGCAGAGCAGCGGCGTCGGCTTCGCGATTCCCATCAACACCATCGCGCGCGTTGTGCCGCAATTGATCGAAAAAGGGCACGTCGTACGCGCCGATGCCGGCGTCGCCGCAGTGTACGAGACCGAAAAAGGATTGCGCATCGCCCAGGTCGTGCCAGGCGGACCCGCCGAACGCGCCGGACTGCGCGGCGCGCGCGTCGTGCGCCGTCGCCGCGGTCCACTCGTCTACGAACAGATCGACCGCACCGCCGGCGACACCATCCTCACCGTCAATGGCGAACTGGCGCAAACCGCCGACGATTTTCTCGGCGCGGTCGAGAGTCATCGACCAGGCGAAACCGTGACGATCAACGCGCTGCGCGACGGCAAAGAGCAGGCGTTTCGCGTGGTGTTGGGCGAAACGGATGGCGACTAGCAGGCGCACTTTGCGCCATCGCGCAGGTCGTGGCGTCGGAATTGCAAAATTATTTTTGCGATGCCTTGAACAAAATCGCATGCTGCCCGTAGAATACCGAAGCCACGTGAGTCATCGACCCGCGCGGCGGAGTCAGGCTGCGAAATGCCTGACTCAATCTGCGATCCTCCGGCCTGCCAGCCAGTGGTTTGCGGGCGGAGGATGCAAGGTAGTCAGAAGCCACCCGGCTTCCCTGGCTTACGGCAAAAAGAAAAGTTTCAGTTTTCTTTTGACCGCGTTGACAGGTATCGGAACTCCGATATACTACCCAATCCCAGTTGGAGCGGTGGTGCTTGCATCGTCGCAAATCTGGGAAATAGTTTGCTCTTTGACAATTTGGTAGTGGCCCCAAAACAGCCAAAACAAGTATTGAGTTTGGCCGTGCCCGGGTTCTGTGTTCGAAGGCAACTTCGATCGTGGGATGCCGGGGCAAGCAGGAGCCAACACAGACTTTTTCAATGGCTAACCAACCGTCGGCCCGCAAGGACTGGCGGCTATGCAAAAACCAATTGAAGGGTTTGATCCTGGCTCAGAATGAACGTTGGCGGCGTGGATTAGGCATGCAAGTCGAGCGCGAATCTCCGCAAGGAGAGGAAAGCGGCGAAAGGGAGAGTAA
>JAIBBY010000016.1:0-52500 GCA_019694455.1 Pirellulales bacterium | reverse complement strand
TTCTCGAATATTGGCTCGATGTCTCGCTCTACTCGGGCTGGAGACGGCCGGCCGTCAAACTGCCGTGGAATGAGCAGGATTGCCGCGCCGATGTCGCCGCCTATCGAAAAATGGGAGTCCGGCATATCACCACATTCGCCACCTATATCGACGCCGACTATGCGCGTCGTAACGGCGATCCGCAACCGGTCATCGAAGCGTACGGCAAGATTCTGAGGCAGTCATGAGGCGGGCGGCGCTTGTAACACCGCTTTTGGCGGCTGTCGCCGCTTGTTCTCAGCCTGTCCCGCTCAAAGAGCAAGCGATCTGCGACTTCACCTATCCCTGGGCCGACAAGCCCGCTCCGCGCACCGAGTTCCGCGCTCGAACTGCGGAGGGTCGACTGCGTTTCACATTCTTGGTCGACGACGCCGACGTGATTGTCGCCAGCCAGTGGCACGGAGAGTCAACGCTCGACGGCGAAGACCGCGTGGAGATCTTTTTCGCCAAGGATCCGACGCTCGCTGATTACTGGTGCGTCGAGATCGATCCCTTAGGCCGCGTCCATGATTACCACGCCCGGCATTACCGCCAATTCGACCACGGTTGGAACTGTCCTGACCTCATAACGACGGGGGCGCGCACCGCTGCCGGATACGAGGTAACCGGCAGCATCCGCCTGGAAACATTGAGCCGCCTGCTGGGCCGCCCGGTTGAGCCTGGCGCCGTGCTGCATATCGGGCTGTTCCGCGCGCAGTTCTACGGCCCCCCTGGACCGACTCGCGGCGACACGGCCGACAACTGGATCAGTTGGGTCCGGCCATCCACGCGCGACCCAGACTTTCACGTGCCCAGCGCGTTCGGCGATTGGATTGTTCCCTAATTTGCCGCGCGGTCATCACCCGGCGCCAGATCGCCAACCAACACCGGCAGGGGCGAGGCATGCCGGATTACGGTCGATGTCCGCTACCAGCCCGGCATTTTGTCCCGAATGCGCACTCCTCACTCCACCCCAAACGCGGCGGCGTAGCGAACTCGCCCCGCAACACCATGCAGCGCCCCCGGCGTCAATTCCAGACCCATGAAGTGCGCCGGATCGAACGGCGTCTCGATCGCCGCCGCGGCCGAGGTTGAAAACCCAAACCGCGGATAATACTCCGCGTGACCCAATACCAGCACGATCCGATGCCCCGCCTCCCTGACCAGTTCCAATCCCCGCCGCACGAGCAGCGAACCAATCCCCTGGTACTGCCGCGCCGGCAGCACGGCCAAAGGCGCCAAGGCCAAAGCTGGCGTTGTCCATTTGTCGCCGACGATCGCCATGTCGCTAAACAGCACATGACCCACCACCTGTTCGCCGTCCGCGGCCACTAGCGATAGTCGCGCGTCGCCCGCCGCCACAAGGGCGGCCACCAGGTCGGCCTCGTCCGCCCGGCCAAACGCCTGCCGCACTACCCCCAAAATCCCCGCCAAATCCTCGGTTTTCGCGATTCGCGCTTCCACGTTCATGCTGGCGTCCTACGATAGAGAAAACGCGGCGGCCGTGCCATGTGCCAGACAGCCGCGTTCGCAAGCGAGTTCGCGAGGAGGGAGAAGATCTTGAGACAAGCGGTGTCCTCATTGGAATTGGTCGGCTACTTGGGCCGCATCGGTTTTCGCGGGCGGCTCACTCCCAGCGCCGCCTCGCTCGCCGAGTTGCATCAGGCCCATGCCACGCACATCCCGTTCGAAAACCTCGACGTCCTCGCCGGCCGACCCATTCGACTCGATCTCGAAAGCCTCTTCGCCAAGCTCGTCGGCCAGCGCCGCGGCGGCTATTGTTTCGAGCACAATCTGCTGCTGGCGGCCGTGCTCGAACGGGCAGGCTACCGCGTCACCCGGCTGGCCGCCCGCGTGCGCTATCGCTCGCAGCGACTGAACGCCCGTACCCACATGCTGCTCAAAGTGCAGACCGAAGACGGCCCTTATCTGGCCGATGTTGGCTTTGGCGCCGAGGGACTGATCCGACCCATCCCCTTTCAGCCCGGCGAAACCAGCGAACAGTTCGGCTGGCAATACCGCCTGGTCGAGGAGGCCGGACTCTACGCGCTTCAGTCGTGGCAAGCGGGCGCCTGGCTCGACCTCTACGCCTTCTCGCTGGAGCCGCAGGAGCAAATCGATTACGAGGTCGGCAGTTACTACGTCTCCACCCATCCTGACTCCATCTTCGTCAAGTCCCTCACTGCCCAGCGCGCCACGACCGAGGGACGGCACCTGTTCCGCGGTCGCGAGTACATCCACGCCTTGCCAGACCGCGCCACCAGCCGTGTCGTCGCCGACGACGCCGAACTCTTGGCGCTACTGGCCGACCCCTTCGGCATCAAGCTCCCCGCGGGCATGGAACTGAAGTTCGACGGCCAAACGCTCCGCATCCCCGGCTGAGCGCCCAATAAAAACGGGCGCGGCTGATTGGCTCAACCGCGCCCGCGTCAAACTTCGAACTTTCTCGACTCGCCAGCCTATTTGGCAGGCGCGGCCGGGGCTCGACCCTCGATCTTGGCGATCGATTCCTCGCAGTCCTTCTTGATGTCAGGGTGTTTCTTCGCAGCCGCTTTCAAGGCCGGAATTGCCTCCTTGGCCATGTCGCCCAGCTCACCCAAGCGGCGAGCCGAGAATCGGCGACCAAATGCCGACTGCGAATCTAATCCCTTGATCAAATCCGGAATGACGGTCTTCTGCTCAACCACGGGGGCTGGTGGAATGTCGTCTCCGCATCCCATCAGCGTTCCGCTCCCCAGCAACAAACCTGCGATCAATAACTTCCGCATGAACGTCTCCAATAGCTCCTCTTAAGCGTTCGTCTTAGGAATCCAGTCCTCATTGTTGTGGATGACTACTGCGGAATTGCCGCTGGTTCGTTGCCAGCGATCGTTGACAGCGCCTGGTAAATGCCCGCCTGCACGTTGTTCGGCAGGCCCATTGTGTTGGTGGCTCCGGTCGGCAGACGAAATTCAATGGTGTCCTGCAGGAAATGCACCGATCCATCGCCAAACAGGAAGTTGGCGCCACCCGGATGATCGCTGCGGAAGCCGCTGCTGAAGTGCGTGCCGCCGCTGATCGAACTCAGGCACGAGGCCGACGAGGAGTAAAACACGTTCTCATCGACCAGTGTATGGGTCGTCAGTTTGCGGTTCATCGGGTCGCGTGTGCAGCCCGAGATCGTCGTCACGTACAGCTTTTGAGCATCGCGGACAGTCGTGATGTTCGGCTGGCCAGCCGGCCAAGCGTTGGTGGCGAACATGTCGCCAAAACCGCCAGTTTCTGCTGGAACCACCGGCACCGGTGTGGGCTGCGGCCCCCCCGGTTGCTGTTCGGCCAACACCCAACGATCCTGCGTCAACCGCCACAGCGGTCCTTGTGCCGCTTCGCCCATCATGATCGTGTTGCTCAGACCGTCCCGGATGTCGCGGAACTTGGTCGTCAGGTTCACATTGAACATCCCCATCTCGCGCGGCGGCGCCGAACGCCCGTTCAAGCACCAGGCGTCAGTCACTCCCTTGCAGAACACATAGTCAATCAGGCCGAACGTGCTGCCAATATTCAGGCCAAGCGTGGCGAACGATTTGGCAGGGCCGTACGAGTCGGTGATCGGGTTCGGCTTCGAATTCGACGGGCACTCGAAGCTCGGAATCACCTTTTCGGCGGCCTGCGGCGGATTGTCATACCAGATCAGCCGCGGGTTGTAGAGTTGCGCAATCTGCTGCTGTTCCAGATACGGCAGCAGCATCCAGCACGCGTTCGTGAACCAGTCGGTGGTGCCCGCGGCGATGCGCGCCGGGCTGATGTCGTAGATAAAGTTGGTCGGCAGCGACCCGGTCGTCGAGTGGTAGTTGTGCAGCGAGATGCCCAACTGCTTCATGTTGTTGGTGCACTGCATGCGGCGGGCCGCTTCGCGCGCTTGCTGCACGGCGGGCAATAACAGCGCGATAAGAATCCCGATGATGGCGATCACGACCAGTAGTTCAACCAGCGTGAAGCCGCGCCTGGGGCGATTGTGCGTGTGCGAGACCATGTGTGTTTCCCCGGAAATTGGGTGACGAGTGTCGAAAACGGAAAAGTCTTTCTTTCGGCGTCCGACTCAAGATTCGCGGCCGGTGGCCGAACAACTGGCATGAGCCGTTGCCCGCAGGCTGCGAATCCAGTACTGAGACGCAATCAAAGTCATTTGTCGATCCAGATCGAATCGACTCTTGCTAGCCGATCAGTCTCAAACCCAACTGCCAATCCCTCTTTCGGGGAGTGCATGGCAGTCCTCTCTGTTCCGGTGCGTTCCCTGTGGTAGCCGCCGCTGGAGTTCCAGGCCAGGGGCGGTTGCTCGCGTTGTTTTGTCCTCCTGTTGTCAGTTGTACGGGTCTTCGGTTGTTCCGAACGCCCTGCCTGGACCGATTTGGCTTCGGACGCCAGGCAGGGCGAAATTTAACTCTGACGCTAGTTCTTGCGACGACGCGCGGCGATCACCGCCACCCCCGCGGCGCCCAAGAGTCCCAGCACCAGGCTGGCCGGTTCGGGGATCGGCAGCGCGGCGCTGCCGGGACTGAAGTGGTCCGCCCAAATCGTGTAGTCGGCGCCATCCACCTTGCCGTCGCCGTTGAAATCGCCTTGCGAATTCAGCCCGTCGGCCGTGGTGTTGAACTTGTTGAAGTTGTCCGCCCAGTTCGTGTAGTCGGCGCCGTTCACCTTGCCGTCGCCATTCGAGTCGCCCAGCGCCGGCAATGTGATGGTCGTCGTGCCGATCAGCGTGCCAGAGAAGCCAAAGCTCACCTCGAAATCGCCGAGGAAGAACTTGGCCGTCGTGCTGAGCGGAATCGACGTCGAGATGTCGTAGGTGCTGCCGCTTTGCAAGGTCGAGGTGAACGTACCCGCCGCCCCAGTGTTGTGAAACACCTGCTGCAATGGCAAGCCGGTCACCATATCGTACAGCTTTGCCGGTTCGCCAGAAACAAACGGCGTGGTCTCGGCGCCGTAGATCGGCACTGTGTTGCCGTTAATGGTCTGCTCACCCGTCTTCTCCCGCCATACGATTTCGCCCAGGTTATTCTCTTCAAATGCGACGATCTCGGTGGTGAGCACATCCTGAGAAACCGTGCCCAGCGCCTTGGCATTCAGGTCGAGTATGCCACCGGTGAACTTCAAACCAAAGTCGGTCGTTGCCAGGTTAGTGCCAGAAATCGCGTTGTTGCCACCGCTAATTGTCGTAAGCTTCATGTCGCGCATCGAGGAGAACGTAAAACCCGGCAGCGTGTGAGCATAATCCGCTGGCGCGCGTTGTCCGTCGACATAGGTTCCCGTGTTGGGATCCCAACCCGAAGGCAGCCACCCTCCCAGGTTGTTCGTGGTCGCAATCGGGTCGATGGCGGCGCTTTGCAGATTCATGCGGATCGGCGCGCCAGATGTGTTGTAGCCCACCTGCGCGTCGAATGTCCCACCCCACTTGCCATTGGCGCCGTTCTGCGGCTGACCGATCACGAATTGCCCAATCAAGTTGATCGTCGCCACTCCGTTGCCAAAGTCGCCGCGCACCGAACCGGCGCCGACGATTGTTTGGTTTGGGTTCAAGGTAAAGGTCGCCATCACGCTTTGCGCGTGGGCCGCGCTGGTCGCTGCGGCAACCAACGCCAATGCGGCAACGGCCGCAAAATTTCTAATTGGACGAGTGCGCTTCATCGGATGTAGCTCCCGAAGTAGTTTTGGGCGATCGCCCCTGCGAGGCATAACAGCAACCGCCAACCTGGCGGGCGCTGAGTACTGGTTCGAACAGTTTAGGCCCGGAACCGGGCCGTTTGCGAAAAGACACGTTGGAGCCTCGCAAGCAAGGCTCCAACGTGCATAAGGTATCATGCTAAGGGTTCTGGTTGCAATAAATTTCTGCTTGACAAATTGTCCCCCCACTTCTAGCGGGTTAGCTCCGGCGACGTCGCCGCGCGGCCAATAGGCCTACGCCCACCGCGCCCATGCCCGCCAGTAGCAGCGTGCTCGGCTCGGGGATCACTGCGGTGGCGACCAACGTCCCAGCCACGATCAGGTCGACCCCGGTGCCGTCGATGTCCACTGGTTGCGACACGCTCACGGGGATCGTCAAAGTGAGATTGTTCCCCAACTGCGTCAGCGTCCCGTTCGCGGCGTTATTAGCCAGCGCCAAGCCGATGAGCGACGAGTTACCGGGGCTGACAAAGCCGCCATTAATCACATCGGTGTAGGCCAGATCGCCACCAATCGCCGTTAGCGTTTGCGTCCCTGGAAAGTTGTTCCCGGTCAACGCCAGCGAGCCGCTCGTGATGTCGAGCTGAAAATCCTTGAGCGACGCCCAAACTATGGTCGCAAAGGTGAATCCGTAATCGGCCGAAGCGAAGGTCAATGTCGGAACGGTGACATTTGCTGGGTTGTTGTTGATGTCCGGCGCCCATCCCTGACCGTCATCTGTGATGTTCGCGTCGATCAGGCTCGAACCGGTGAATTGAATCGAACTGCCGGGCACCACGTCGGCATTGATCGTGCCCGTGTAGAATGAGAGGCCGCCGGTCGAATAGCCAGCGTGTGAAGACGGATAGCCAAGGGCAACTAGCATGTCGCCCTGAGGTGTCGACCCGAGATTGAAATCTGGCACATAGGAACTTAGATCGAGCGTGCTGAGTTGTGGATCGATGGTGAACGTCACCGGGACTGCCTGCGCGTACTGCGCGACCAGGACCATGCTCATGGCCAGGACCAACGTTTTGCGGATATTCATGTAGCTCCCTCGCCTTCGTAAAAATGTTGATGAGAAGTTGTTAAAAAGATCAGGATTCAGAAAAGTCGCTTGCCCCGTTCATTCCCTTCACCGGCGTGCCCCGCGCCGGCCTGGCCCAATGCCAGTCAAGAAGCACGCGCGAGCCTAGCGGCCCGTGCGGCTTCGCCGACGTGCGATACCGATCATCGCCAACCCGCCCAGACCCAGCAGGATCGCGGTCGAGGGCTCGGGGATGGCAAGCACTCCCTGTACGCCATAGTTGGCGCCCTGCCGGCCGATCAAACCGGCATAGCTGATCGGGCCTTCGGCCACGATGTACGCCACCTGCACCTTGTCCAGCGTGCTGCCGCCACCGCTGCCAGCAGTGATGGCGTAGGTCCGATCAAGCAGGCCCGCTGCGCCCGCGAGCGAGTCGACAAAGCCAGGGTCGACCGTGTTGCTCGTCCACGGAGCAGTGAACCAGCTATCCATCAGCTTGTCGTAGTTAGCGCCGTCCCAGGCATCCGCGTCTTCCTCGGTGTCCACAATGACGTTTTGGCTGCCAACCTTGATGCCCGCCTTGTCCTGCAAGATCTTGCCGGTGAAGGCGAGGTTGTCGAGGAAGTACGACGCCGAGGCGTTGGCGTCGTCGTCGACGTAGACGGTATAGCTCAGCAACCCGCCGCCAAGATCGGCGACATCGGCGGTGATGATCGGCGCCGCCGAAGCGGACGCTGCGACCATCGCGAACAGTGCAACGAAGAGTGTCTTCTTCATAGTGTGCAACCCTTAAGTTCTGGGACTGGATGTACGGTTAACAAAAAACGCCCCGGGCCACCGGGCGCTGCGAAAGTGGTGGCGCGGCCGGCGCGAACAACAAATTGGAGACTTGAGTGCCGAGTCTTCCTGATCGGCGTCCGCTTGCAGAGTGCGGTGAGTCTCAGAAGGAGCCGACCAGCGCTGGCCGCGTGGTCGCGTCTCTGCCTTGGCGCAAGCAATTAGCCCTTGCCGTGTGCTGCGTCAGATCAGTGCCAGCTTGCTCTCAAAGGGTTCCAGACGAACCGAGACGAGCATCACGCCCAACGACCAGTACATCGCGAGGCTGTGACAGAGCGTGCCGAGACTGAGTGCCGCAGAACTAGAGACAGAGATAAATACTGAGTTCCGTCACCAGACAAGCGGATCTCAGATGACTGTCATTAGCGGCACCAAGGCGATTTTGAGCGACATCCTAAACCACAGCGACGTTCCGCACCGCTACTGGAGGCTGTCAACACTCTCTTCTCATTTGCGTAGACTAGTTAGTCTGCTACCAGCTTGTCAATTAAATTTTCGTGGATTTTGGAAAACCGGTACTTTTAGGGGGGATTCAGGTCGCCACGTCCAACGTTGCCGGTTGGGCAGCCTGTACCGGTGAATCCCGAATCTGCCGCCGAAATACGCGGCTTTCATGGCAGTTTTTGCCAATTCGCTGGTTCTGGCAGCACCTCTACCCTCGTTGTCTATGGACTCCCCCCTACGACTGGCGAAAGTTTCTAAAGTCGCGCCCCGCATGCAATCGAAACTACTTTCGGAAGGCTTGTAGCGCGCGGCAAAACGAGGGTGCCCCTCTGAAGGCCAGACGCTGCAAGTTGCAGGGGGGAACCTGCCAACGACGCCTGCCAAACGTGTGCTGCCGCGGCCAGAGAAATCCGGTCGCGACGGCCGTCTCACGCAGTCTCTCCCCTCGCCGGCTTCGGATCGCCTTGTGGCGCCAAGCACGACGCACAGCGAACAGTCGCTGAGCCCAACTGCCAAAAACAGTTAGCTCGCTGCGGTTTTTTGCTGTGCGGCGTACGCGTTCACTGCCGATGCTGGAAAGTAGGCGCCCAGGTCAAGAGGGAGCTGAGCACAACAACGTACGGATGAGTGATTACCGGTCCCGACCCAGAGCTTGGGGGAATGACCAACCACGACGTCTCGCTGGCGAGAGGCGTTGCCCGAACAACGGTCAGATCCAAGCGACGGGACCACAATGCGGCGCAGACTTGCGAGTCGGCGCCGGTTTCCAACTAAGCGAGTGTCTTTGGAGTTCCTGAAATGAAGGTCTTTACAACTGGTCAGGTCGCAAAGATCTGTAAGGTGGCCCCGCGCACCGTCAGTAAATGGTTCGATTCGGGCCGCCTGAAAGGTTACCGCATCCCCGGCTCGCAAGATCGCCGGATTCCCCGTGAGTATTTGATCAAGTTCCTCAAAGAGCATGGTATGCCGCTGGGCGATCTCGAAGACGAGACGATGGCCAAAATTCTGGTCGTCGCCCAGGATCAGATGCTCATCGAAAGCCTGAAGCGCGAGCTACCGCCGGAAAAGGCGTTCAAGCTCAGCACCGCTTCCAGCGGCTTCGAGGCTGGCATCCAGGCGGAAAGTTTCCATCCCGATTCGATCATCGTCGACTTCTCGATCGGTCGCACCGAAGCGCTGCAGATCTGCCAGAACCTGCGCCGCAACACCGAGTATACCGAGACGATCGTGATCGCCCTGCTGCCCGATGACGGCGAAACCTACAGTTTCGATCGTTCGAGCATCAACGAAACGTTCAAGAAGCCGTTCGACGCGGCCCTCTTGGCCGAGCGGCTCCGCACCTTGATCGGCGCCCGCAAGGAACTCGTTTAGTGGAAACCGCCTGACTCGCAGGCGTTTGAAATATCGCCGAAGCACACGAAACCGCCGCGGCTGACCCCCGCGGCGGTTTCATTTTTTGGCTCGCCACTCAGCCCGGCGCGGCGTACCATCGGAGTTTCACCACCCCTCCGCCGCGCGCCCACTTTCGCGCATGCCGAACTTTGCCGCATCCCCGTCGCGCCACCGCGAGCAACCCTCTGCGTCACAGCCCATTCATGTGATGCGCCGCTACGCCGGCCCCATCTGTGTGTTCATCGCCAGTTGGTTTGCCGTCGTCGCCACGCTCGGCCCCGTGCCAGCCGGGCCGGGCATCACAGTCGACGAATACTACGATGCCGCCGCCGGCAAAGGGTTAGTCCAGGCACTGTCGAATCAGGGATTGAGCTTCTTTCGATTCGCGAACATCGAGCGCAATTTTGCGCATCTCACCCTGCATCCACCGCTGGCGCGGTTCTGCCTGGGCCTCGCCCATGCTCCCTTTGATGCGCGCCCCGGCGAGCCTGCCGCCGTCTGGATACCTGCGGCGCGCCTTGCTCCCGCCACGGGCTTTGCCGTCATGATCTTGCTGGTGGGCGCTGCGACCACCAAAGTCGTCGGCCCACTCGCTGGCGCGGCTAGTTCGCTGTCGCTGGCGCTCATGCCACGCGCGTTTGCGCACGCTCACTTTGCCACGCTTGATACGCTGCAAACGCTCTTTTGCATGATCGCGGTGGTCGCCCTCTGGCTGGCCGTCGAATCACCAAGGCCCACTCACTGGAAATATGCGCTAGCGGGCGTGGCCTGGGGCCTGGCGCTCTTGGCCAAGATCAACGGGGCGCTCTTGGCCCCGCCGCTGTTGATTTGGCTGCTCTGGACCAAGCGGCGGCAGGTATGGCGCCCGATCGTGCTCTGGATCAGCTCGGGGGGCGCCACCTTTTTTCTGGGCTGGCCCTGGCTCTGGCCACATCCCTGGGCGCGGACACTCGAGTTCTTCGCCACCGCGAGCGATCGTCAGTCGCTGCACAATTTTTACCTGGGACAAGTGTGGCGCGACATCGACACCCCTTGGCATTACCCCTGGGTAATGACGCTGGCCACCATCCCGGTGGCATTGCTGGCGATCGGTTTGCTTGGCGCTGTCTGGCGTCCCGCCGCCAATTCAAGTGGCCGAAGTCTGTGGTCGATCACGTTGGCGGTGCTGCTGTTTACGCTCCTGCTTTTCAGCGTCCCCGGCACGCCGGTTTATGACGGTGCCCGGCTCTTTCTCATTGCGTACCCACTCTGGGCCATTCTTGTGGGCTTGGGAGTAAGCCGCATCGCCGGGTGGCTCGCTCCCCAGAAATTCTCTGCCTGGGCGGCGACGCTCGCCCTGCTCACGCTCCTGGCCACGTCGATATTTGGCGTCGTGTCGTACCACCCGTTTCAGACCAGTTATTACAACCTGTTGGTCGGCGGATTGGGTGGCGCCGAGCGACTTGGCTTCGAGGTCACCTATTGGGGAGACGCCGCCAATGCCCAGTTGATGGACCGCCTCGCGCAGGTCGCCCCTCAGCAGACAGTCGTATTTGCGCCCGAGCTGGCGCCGTTTCAAACCATGGCCACGCAGATCGCCTTTCCCGTGCTGGGCGAACACGGCGTTCGTTTGGTACCGTGGAACGCGAGCGCCCCCGCCGACTCGCGTCCGCGCTGGGCGGTGGTATACAACCGACGAGCCGAATCCGAGTCGCTGGCGCCCCTCTTGCGCGGCGGCCGCGTGGTGTTCGAAAACGTTCGCGATGGCGTCTGGGTGGCGAGAATTCTTCAACTCGAAGGTGAACAGTGAGCGAACTGACCCATTTCGACGAGCGCGGCGCCAGCCGCATGGTGGATGTGAGCGGCAAGGAAATCACCTTGCGCACTGCTCGCGCCAGCGCCCGCGTCAGCATGCAGCCCGCCACGCTGGAGAAAATTCGCGATCGCAAGCTATCCAAAGGGGACGTGCTGGAGGTCGCCCGGCTGGCCGGCATCCAAGCGGCGAAACACACCTGGGAGCTAATTCCGCTCTGCCACGTGCTGCCGCTCGATGGAGTGGAGCTTCACTTCGATTTCCCCGATGCCAGCATCCTGGCGATTGAGGCGGTCGCCCGAGTGCAGGCCCGCACTGGCGTCGAAATGGAGGCCCTGGTCGCGGCCAGCGTGGCGGCGCTCACCGTGTACGATATGTGCAAGGCTATCGATCGCGGCATGCAGATCGAAGCGGTCCGCCTAGAGGAAAAAACCGGTGGCCGCAGCGGGCATTTTCAGCGCCAGCAATAATTGGCCTAGTGGAACTATTTGTCCGTGCCGCGCGTTTCTTCGAGCATCGGCTCCAGCTCTTCCACGAAGTCGCGCACATCCTTGAATTCTCGGTACACGCTGGCAAAACGCACAAACGCCACTTGATCCACGTGTCGCAGTCGCCGCATCACCAACTCGCCGATGGTCCGGCTCTCGACTTCCGAGTCGAGATTCACGTAGGCCACGTTCTCAATCTGGTTCACCAGCTCGTCAATTTGCTCGGCCGACACGGGCCGCTTCCAACAAGCCTTGACCAGCCCCGCCTTGATCTTCTGGCGGTCAAAGGGCTCGCGCGCGCCATCCTTTTTGACGACCTGAACCACCGGATCGTCCAGCCGCTCATACGTGGTGTAGCGGCGTCCGCACTGCAAGCACTCGCGCCGCCGCCGAATGGCGTAGGCGTCTTGGCTCGATCGCGAGTCAATCACCTTGTCGTTGTCGTGATGGCAGAACGGACATTTCATAAGGGGAACTAAACCATTGCTGCCATCTACTGGCGGACCGCGCGCTGCGCTTGGTCAACTATAACGGCGATCGGCGCTGGTGGGAAACGCCGCCGCTTATGGTGAATTGCGAGCCAAATGGACTATAATTCTGCCGATCTCTCCCACTACCCGCCAACGCCAGCATCGAAGCAACACCTATGAAGTGCCCCAAGTGCGCCGCCGAAGTCGCCGACAATGCCGCCTTTTGCCCCCAGTGCGGCGCCTCGCTTAAAGCCGCCGCCGGCGTCGCCAGCGCGCAGCCTGCCGCCAAGCGCGGCCGCGCCTTAGACGAGCCAGAACGCGATCTATGGAGCGGCGCCTATTCTCCCAAAGCCATGCTCGGCGTCTGGGCCGTGTTGGCGCTGCTCTCGCTCGTGGGCTTGGCGATCGGCTTCTTGCAGTTGTCGGGCAGCGCCCAATGGAGCGCGCTTCTGGTGGTCATTGTGCTTGCCTGGCTGGCTGGCGCCATGGTGCTCATCTATCGCCGCCTGAGTGTCCGCTACCGCCTGACCAGCCAACGGCTCTATCACGAAAAAGGGGTGCTGCGGCGCACCATTGACCGTATCGAATTGATTCGCATGGACGACATCACCTGCGAACAGGGACCAGTCGAACGCGCGCTCGGCATTGGTTCGATCCGCGTCAAATCGACCGATCGCTCCGATCCCGAGTTCTGGATCTACGGCGTCGAGGACGTGCGCAACGTGGCCTCCACGATCGATCAGGCGCGCCGCGCCGAGCAGGTGCGCCGCAATGTCTTTATCGAGATGGGCGCAGCCAACGGCTAACCGCTAAGTGGGTCGCCGCGGCCTATTCGCTCGGCGGTCCGTCGTCGCCGGTGGTCTCGTCCGCCAAGTCGCCGCCTGGCGCTATGCCCTCGCGCTCGGCGCCGTCCGGCGCCTCGCCATCCCGCAACGACTCGTCCCGCAGCGTCGCTTCATCAGCGTCTCCCAGCGCCCAGTCCCGACGCTCGCGCGAACTGGGGATTTTCATCGCCTTGCGATACTTGGTCACGGTGCGCCGCGCGACGGTCAAACCCTTTTTGCCTAGCTCTTTCACCAGGTCGTCGTCGCTGTAAGGGCGGCGCTTGTCCTCCGCATCGATGATCTCCTGCAATCGCAATCGCACCGTGTCCCAGGCGATCTCCTCGCCGCTGGCGCTCACGGTGCCGCCGCCAAAGAAACGCTTGAGCGGAAAAATCCCGCGCGGCGTCTGAATCCACTTGTCGTCGACCGCGCGGCTCACCGTGGTCACGTGCACGCCCACCTTGTCCGCGATCTGTTGCATCTTCAAGGGCTCGATGAACTCCGGACCCTTGCGCAAAAACTCCTGCTGATGATCGACGATCGCCTGCGACACCTTGGTCAACGTGCTGCGCCGCTGTTCGATCGATTCGATCAGCCACTGCGCCGAGTTGATCTTCCGCTTGATGTATTCCTTGTCCTCGGCGCTCGCCTTTTCGTTCATCAGCAGTTGCCGATAGTAAGGGCTGATGAACAAATGCGGCGTGTTGGCGTCTTCCAGCCGCACCTTGTACTCGCCCTGTTCGTTCGGCTCGACAAACACGTCGGGCGTCACGCTCGGCACATAGTTGTCGACGAACACCGCGCCCGGCTTGGGATTTAGCGTACGCAGTTGCTCCCGCGTCTTTTGGATCGCTTCGATCGAGTAGCCGGTCCGCTTTTGGATGATCGGCAGGCGGTTGTGCTCTAAATCCTCCAGGTGCCCAGACACCAAGGTGCGCATTTCTTCGTAATGCGGCATGTCGGGCGTCAATTGCAGCAAGAGGCACTCGCGCAGGTCGCGCGCGCCGATGCCCGGTGGATCAAGCTTTTGTATGGTTTGCAGTGCCCGCTGCGCCAGGTCCAGGTCGGCGCGGCTGGCGTGCGGCGGCAGCAGGTCTTCCAGCCGCGTCTCCAGGTAGCCGTTGTGGTCCAGGCCGTAGATGATCCGCTCGCACATCTGCCGCATCGCGTCGTCCAGGTCGAACCACGCCAACTGGTCGCGCAAATAGTCTTGCAGCGTCTGCGGGCGGGCCATCATATTGGCCATTGCGTCGTGCTTGCGGTCGCTCTCTTCCTCCATCCGATTCGACGAGGTGCGCGGCCGCTCGTCGAACTGCTCCGGATACTCCTCGTCCATCTGCAGCAAACGTTCAAAGTCGTCGACATTGTCCTTGTTCTCGTCGACGACCAACTCGCGCTCTTCCTGCGTCGGCAGATCGGGGTTCTCCGGCTCCGCGGGCGTCTCCTCTTCCGTCTCCCGCTCCTCTTCCTGCACCTCCAATAGCGGATTTTCTTCCAACTCCTGCTCGATGCGCTCCTGCAACGCCATGATCGGCAGTTGCAAGATCTCCATCGATTGAATCATGCGCGGCGCCAGCACCTGCTTCTGCGCCATCCGCATTTCTTGGCCGAATGAAAGTCGCATCGCGATCTCTATCCGTCTGCTCGCTGTGACTTGTCGCCACGTGGCGACGTTCGTTCAACTCAGTGGAACTGGTGTCCGATACTCCGCGTGTTGCTCGCCTCCCCGCGGCAACGCCGAGCGCGACTAAAACTTCTGTCGCCCGGCCAACGCGTCGGACAAAATCTCCTTGTTAGCAAATTCTAGCACACTGCCCGTCGTAATCCCGCGCGCCAAGCGCGTGATCTCCACCCCCAAACCTTGCAAACGATTCGAGATTTCCAGCGCCGTGGCATCCCCTTCCAAAGTGGGATTGGTGCCCATGATCACTTCGCGAAATTGCCCCCCGCGCACCCGCTCCACCAGCGCGTCGATTGTCAATTGATCCGCCGTCGAGCCTTCCAGGGGCGCGATTCGCCCCAGCAGCACATGATACGTTCCGCGATAACCCGTTTGTTCAATCGCGATCACGTCGCGCGGTTGCTCGACCACGCAAACCAACCCAGCATCGCGCCTCGCGTCTTGGCAGATCGTGCAGCGCTCGCCTTCCGCCAAATTGAAGCACACGCCGCAATAACGCACGTTCTCCTTGACGCTGCGTATCGCCTCGGCCAATCGCAAGGCTTCGGCCGACGGCACGCGCAACACGTGATACGTCAACCGCTCGGCCGATTTCTTGCCGATGCCCGGCAGCCGGGCAAACTCCTCGACTAACCTTCCCACGCTCTCGGTGATTTGCGTCACTTGCTGCTTGCTCCTCGACTTGTTCTCTGCCGCCGGCCACCATGCCAGCAGCGCCCCCGTTGCTGCCCGCAGAATGATGTCCGGAACGTTAGCTCGCTCCGGTCGGCGGCACGCCCCCCGTCAACTTGGCCAGCGCTTCGTCCAGGCCGGGCAGTTGCAGTCCCCCCGTGAGCGACCGCATCTGTTCGGCATGCAGTTCCTTGGCCTTGGTTAGCGCCTGATTGACCGCCGCCAAGACCAAATCCTCGATCATTTCTCGATCGCGGCGCTCGATCAGCGACGGGTCGATCCGGCACGCGAGCAACTCGCCCAGTCCGTTGGCTTCGACTTCAACCATTCCGCCCCCGGCGCTACCCGTGGCGCGGCGGCCGCGCAACTCGTCGCTCATGCCTTGCATGCGACCGCCAATCTCTTGGGCCTGCTTCATCAGTCCCGCCAGGTTGCCTAGTCCTTTCAGCACAGGTGTCTCCTGGTTGGTGCTTGGCTTAATTGCGTGGTTCATCAATTCGCGTCGGGCGAGCGCCAAACAAATCGGCGGCTCGACGAATCATCGGATGCTCGGCCTTGTCTTGCAGTCGCTCCCGGCTGGGGGGCACGCGAGTTGCTGTCTGCCCCGCATTTGTCGTGCCGACCGGATCAGGCGTCAACACGAATTCCAATCTAACGCGCTGCCCAGAGCTTTCAGCCACGGCGCGTTCCAGCCGTGCCTGCTTCTCCGGCATCTGGCACATCTTGCGATTATAACTGTTTTGTTCGCGGAAGCTGACCACCAATCGATTGGGGCCCTGTAGCTCCACCTTGTCAAATCCACGCGCGAAATCGGCCACCGTGTCCTGCAACGAATCGATGGCCCGCCGCCAAATGTGTTCGACCGATTCCGCCGTCAACGATTCCTGTAGCGTCCCCGATGTGGGCGTCTCGGTTTCAGCCGCTACCGTCTCGGGCGGCTTTTTTTTTTCGTCGTCCGCCGCTGTGCTGGCGCTGACAGCATGAACCACCGCGCCGCCGGCGTCAGCAGAGAGCAGCGCGTTGGGCTGCTCGCGAACCGTTTGGATCAACGTGGCCAACTCGGCCAGGTGCTCCAAGCGAGCGATGCGAACCAGCGCCAGTTCCGCGACCACGCGCGGTTGCGTGCTGAATCGCATCCGCGACAGCGCGTGATCCAATATCTGCATCACGGCCAGAATACTTTCGACTCCTAGGCTTTTCGCGGTTCGCCCCACCAGCGCTTCTTCGGTGGCCACCGTGTGCAGATAACCGCTCGGCGCCACCCCCACGGCCGCGACCAGCGCATCGCGAAAAAAGCCCAGCAACTGCTGCGTCAACTGGCCAATGTCCACCCCTTCGTCAAGCGCTCGGTCCAAGTCGCCTAGCACGCCGGCGGCGTCGCCATCCACCAGATGCGCGACCAATTCTCCCACGCGCCCCGCGGCGGCCGTCCCCAGCATGGCATGCACGTCCGCCACGCAGATCTTGCGGCCACCGAACGCGAGCAGTTGCTCTAGCAGCGACTGGCTGTCGCGCATCGATCCCGCCGCGCGCCGCGCCAATAGCTCCAGCGCCTCCGGCTCCGCTTCCACCCCTTCGGTCTCGGCGATCAGCGCCAGCCGTCGCGAGATCGAGCCGGTTTCGATGCCCGCGAAGTCGAACCTTTGGCAGCGCGACAAGATCGTAATCGGGATCTTCTCGGCTTCCGTGGTGCAAAAGATGAACTTCACGTGCTCCGGTGGCTCTTCCAACGTCTTGAGCAGCGCGTTGAATGCCGGGTTCGTGAGCATGTGAACTTCGTCGATGATGTAAATCTTGTAGCGCGATCGACTCGGTCGAATGTTCACGTTCTGTCGCAACTCGCGAATCTCGTCGATGCCGCGGTTGCTCGCCCCGTCGATCTCCAGCACGTCCACATCCTCGCCGCTGCTGATCGAATGGCAGATGTCGCAGGCGTTGCACGGCGTAGGGGTTGGTCCCCGCTCGCAGTTAAGCGCCTTGGCCAAAATGCGCGCAGTCGAGGTCTTGCCGACTCCCCGCGCGCCGGTGAACAAATACGCGTGGCCCACCCGGCCAGACGATATCGCGTTCGACAGCGCTCGCGATACCGGCTCTTGACCCACCAGGTCGGCAAACGTCTGCGGGCGGTAGCGGCGCGCCACCACCACATAATCGGCGCCCGCTGGCGAAGAGTCAGTTCTGGCTGTGTCGTCGCTCGCGGTGGTGTTCGACATGCGAGTTGGGGACGAGCGCCAGTGCCTCGAAGAAAAGAAGTGGGTAACGGCGCCGAATGAGGGGCCCAGCCGCACAAAGAGCTGGCTGCTTATGGCTGCTGCGGTTAGGCCCTGACCAGGTTCACAGGGCTCCTTTGCGGGGACCCCTCATCCGACGCCGTTCGAATCGGCGACTCTCTATTTCTACGGTTTTTGCCGCGCCTCGTCAAAGAGCGGTCGCCAAGGCATCGTGGCTGACCAAACTGCCTCTTGACTTCTCCCAAACCTCATTCACCGCTTCGCCGTAGCCGCGTTGCAAGTGAATGTTAGAATGCCACGCTCCATTCACTTGTCATTCGCTGCCGCAGTTCAGAATGTCGTACAAGAATCACCTTCGTGCCCAGCTTGTTCAGGCCCGCCAGTACAGCGAAGGGCTCTTGAAGGCGTTCCAAACGCCAGCCGAGTGGCTGCATCAGGTGCATCCCAAGGCGAATCATCCATTGTGGTTTGCCGGGCACATGGCGGTAGTCGACGATTTCTTTATTCGCCTGGTCGCGCCCGACAAGAGCCTTCCCGAGCCAATTTTTGCCGAGTTGTTTGGGCCCGGTTCTCAGCCCTCGCCCAATATGGACGATTACCCGCCCCCCGCCGATGTGCTGCGGTATATGCGCGATCGCCGCCAGGCGCTGCTCGCAATCCTCGACGACCTCACCGATGACGATCTCAATCATCCTCTTCCCAAGGCTAAGGGCACACCCGAGTTTCTGCGCGATTGGGGCAGTGTTTTTCAAATGGCCGCCTGGCACGAGGGCATTCACTCCGGACAAGTGTCGGTAGCGCATCGCGCGCTTGGCCACAAGCCGCTGGCCGGTGGTTGAACCGTAACAAGGCGCCCAGACGATGCCAGTTGAGCCCGCTTTCGAAATCGATCCGCGCGTCGCAATGGCCGCTGAACGCACCCTGCTAGCCTGGATTCGCACAGGCATGGCGATGATGGGCTTTGGCTTCGTGGTCGCGCGCTTCGGCCTGTTTCTCTACGAGGTCGCCGGCGCGTCGCACCGGCCTATTCATGTCCGCTCTGGCGGACTCACTTTGTGGGTTGGCGTGGCCTTAATTCTGCTCGGCGTGGTCACCAATCTGGCCGCCCTCGCCGAACATCGCCGTTATCTGCGAGAACTCCGTCAGGGCCGCTTCGAGCTGGGCGCTCGCTGGTCGCTGGTCTCTATTCTGGCGATGATCCTCGCCCTATTTGGCATGGTGATCGTCGGTTATATGGTTGTCATCGGCGCCGATCCGCCGGCTGCCGCGCCTCGTGCTACGGCCGTTACGAGCGCTGCGACTTCTTCCGCGATGCCGTGACGAGCAGCTTTTCGGCCACCGTGTGCCCCAGCGTCGTTTCCTGTCCTTTAACGGTCAGGGTCACCGTTCCCGCCTCGGGCCGATTCGACACCACGCGCCCCGTTGTCCCCAGCGGCAATGACGCCTCAGTTAAATAGCGCAAAAACTGTGGCGACTGATCGATCACGCGGGCCAGCTTGAAATCCTCGCCGGCTTGGCAGTCAGACAAGCGGCGCAGCGAAGGAACCTCGACCGATCCATCGGCGCGCGGGATGGGGTCGCCATGCGGATCGGCCTCTGGATGCCCCAAAAAAGCGTCGATCCGATCGATCAGCAAGTCGCTGACCGCGTGTTCCATGTTCTCTGCTTCTTCGTGGACCTCGTCCCAAGAAAGGTTCAACGTCTTGACGAGAAACAACTCAATTAGTCGGTGCCGCCGCAAGACGCGCAGCGCCAGCGCCTTGCCCGCCGCCGTGAGTCGCACCCCTTCGTAAGGGGTGTAGGTCACCAGGTCGCTCTCGCTCAGCGTCTTGAGCATGCTGGTCACCGAGCCGGGCGACACGCGCAGCGCGCTCGCCAATTGGCCGGTGGCCGCCGTTTCTCCCGGGTGCGAGACGGCGATCAGGTAGATTGCCTTGATGTAATTTTCAACCGTCAGACTGGCCAACTCGATGTGCTCCTGCCGTGGCCGCATGGCGCGCCGGGCTCACAATCGACCATAAGCGCCCACGCCAGCCACTTCAAATGGCGGCGTCGTCTGGCTGGTCGATACGCGTCGCGATTTTAGCAGCATCCCACTCCTATCGACAGGCAACCGGCGCGCCGCTGCCGACGGTTGCTCATTGCCTCGCGAATAGCCATGATGTCCGCCATGCAACTCAATCTCCGCGCTGGTCAACTTGTCGAGCAAATCGTTGCCGAAGCCGCCACGTTGTGCGTCGCCGTCCAAGAGCCGACGTCGGGCGGACGGGTCATCGATTGCGGAATCGGCGCCCCCGGCGGGCTCGAAGCCGGCCGGCGAATGGCGCAAGTTTGTCTCGCGGGATTGGCCGATGTCAGCCTAGCTCCGGCCGGTCCCGGTTTGGCGGCCGATCTCGAGGTGCAGGTTCATACCGATCACCCCGTCGCCGCGTGCATGGCCTCTCAATATGCTGGCTGGCGAATCTCGGCAGGCAAGTACTTTGCGATGGGATCGGGCCCCATGCGCGCCGCCTACGGTCGCGAAGAACTGTTCAACAAGATTGCGGGCCGCGAGTCCGCGGCGCAGGTGGTTGGCGTGCTGGAAGCGGGTCAGCTTCCCCCCCCAGAGGTCATCGCGTTCATCGCCGAGCGCTGCGGCGTGCCACCCGCCGATGTCGCGCTGTTGATCGCCCCCACCGCCAGCATCGCCGGCGCCGTTCAGGTCGTTGCCCGCTCGGTCGAAACCGCGCTGCACAAACTCTTTGAACTCGGTTTTGATCTGTCGCGCGTCGTGAGCGGTTACGGCCGCGCCCCCTTGCCACCCATCGCCAAGAGCGACCTGTCGGTCATTGGCCGCACCAACGACGCGATTCTGTATGGCGGCCGCGTCACGCTTTGGGTGCATGGCGACGATCGTTCGCTTCTGGAAATCGCGCCTCAGATTCCCAGCCGCAGTTCGCCGTCGTTCGGCCAGCCCTTTGAAGTGATCTTCGAACGCGCCGGCCGCGATTTCTACAAGATCGATCCGCGATTGTTCAGTCCCGCCGAAGTCACACTCGTCAATCTCGATACCGGCCGCGCTATTCGCTATGGCGGCGTCGCCCCCGAAGTGCTCGATCAGTCGTTTCACGTATAGGCCAGCCATGCGCATCGCGGTGCTCGGCTCGGCCGAAAGCTGGTATCTCGAAGACCTGCGCCGCGCTGCCGCGCAGCAACACGAAATTGTCCCCGCACTCTGGCGTGAGGTGGCCGCCGCCGTCGAGGCGGGGCAAACCCGTGTCTGGGCGGGCCGCGTCGCGCTCGACCAGTTCGACGCCGTATTGGTCCGCACCATGCCGGCCGCCTCGTTGGAGCAGATCGTCTTTCGCATGGATGCGCTCGCGAGCCTCTATGCCGGCGGCGTACCGGTAATCAATTCGCCCAAGGCGGTCGAGACCGCCATCGACAAGTATTTGACTCTGGCGCGCGTCCAGGCGGCTGGTCTGCCTGTTCCCCGCACCATCGTCTGTCAATCGGCAGACGATGCCTTGTCAGCCTTCGAGCAATTGGGCGGCGATGTCGTCGTCAAGCCGCTATTTGGCTCCGAAGGACGCGGCCTGACCCACCTGTATGACCGTGGATTGGCCGAACGCGTGTTTCAGCTTTTCGCGCAGCAAGGCGCCGTGTTGTACGTTCAACAGTTTCTGCGGCATCCCGGCCACGATTTTCGCGTACTGGTTATCGGCCAGCGTTTGCTGGCCATGCGCCGCGCCAGCGCCGGCGACTGGCGCACCAACGTCAGCCGCGGCGGCGTGGCGACCGCCTGCGAGCTAACCGCACAAATGGCCCACTTGGCCCGGCAATCGGCCGCGGCCGTCGGCGCCAGCATTGCAGGCGTCGATCTCCTCCCCGACGACCAAGGGCGACTGCATGTGCTAGAGGTCAATGCCGTGCCCGGCTGGAAAGGACTTGCCCGCGCCCTCCAGGTCGATGTCGCTCGCATCGTCATCGAGCATGTTGCCCAACTTGTTCAGGAAGCGCGGCAGGCATAAATTCAAAGGATTCGCGCCTCGCTATTCAGCGGTACATCATGTCCCCAAACACGCTTGCCATCCGACGCTCGCTGAATGTCGCCGACCGGCTGTCACAGATTGCCGCGCAGTTGCCAGACGCCGCCGCGGTGCTTGAGCCCACGCCCCAAGTGACCGAGGGGCGCCGCCAGTATCGGCAGTTCTCCTTTCGGCAACTAGATGAAGACAGTAGCCGCGTGGCGTTGGCCCTGCGCCAAATGGGCGTCAAGAAGGGCGCCCGCCTCGCGCTCATGGTGCGCCCCAGCTTCGACTTCATTTCGCTGGTCTTCGCCCTGTTCAAGTCGGGCGCCGTCTCGGTGCTCATCGACCCGGGCATGGGACGCAAGCATCTATTGCGTTGTCTCGACGACGTTCGACCAGAAGGCTTCGTCGCCATCTCCCTGGCGCAGGCCGTGCGCGTGCTGTGCGGACGGCGCTATGCGGCGGCCCGTTACAACGTGACGGTCGGTCGCCGCTGGTTCTGGAAGGGCCCCACTCTCGACGACTTGCGCAATCAACCGATCAGCGGAAAGTTGCCATCCACCGCGCCAGACGATCCGGCCGCAATCATTTTCACCAGCGGCAGCACGGGGCCTCCCAAGGGGGTCTTGTATTCCCACGCCAATTTCGATGCCCAGGTCGATGGCATTCGCGACCAATACGATTTGCTCCCCGGAGGCATCGATCTGGCCTGCTTCCCCTTGTTCGGCCTGTTCAACTGCGCCATGGGAGTCACCACCGTGATTCCCGATATGGACGCCTCGCGCCCCGCCCAGGTCGACCCCCGAAAAATCATCGCCGCCATTCACGATTGCGGAGTCACCCAATCGTTCGCCTCACCCGCCGTCTGGGACCGTGTCAGCGCGTATTGCGTGGATCAGCAAATCCACTTCGACACGCTGCGCCGTGTCTTTTCCGCCGGCGCGCCGGTCTCGCCTGCCGTGCTGGCCCGCATCAAAAGCTGCATGCCGGCGGGCGGCGAGGCGTTCACCCCCTATGGCGCCACCGAAGCGCTGCCGATCAGTTCCATCGCCGCTGGCCGGGTGCTCAGCGAGACTCGTTCCGCTTCCGAGCGCGGCGCCGGCGCCTGCGTGGGGCGCCGATTTGCCGGCGTCCAATGGAAGGTGATTCGCATTAGCGACGACCCCATCGAGTCTCTGGAGCACATCGACGAGCTTCCCACCGGACAAATCGGAGAGTTGATCGTCAATGCGCGGCAGGTGACCCGCGCGTATGTGACCCGCGTCGAGGCCAACGCGTTCGCCAAGATCACCGCTGGTGGCGAGGTCTGGCATCGCATGGGCGACGTGGGTTATCTCGACGACGAAGACCGCTTTTGGTTTTGCGGCCGCAAGTCGCAGCGCGTCGTCACCGCCACGCAAACGATGTTCACCGAACCATGCGAAGCGATCTTCAATACCCATCCCGCCGTGGCGCGCAGCGCCCTGGTCGGCGTTGGCCCCCTGGGGAATCAACTTGCGGTGATGATGATCGAGCCCAAACGCGGCGCTTGGCCGCGCGGCGCCGCCGTCCAGCAGTTGCGCGGCGATTTGCTTGCGCTCGGTCAGCGGCATGAAACGACCAGCAGCATCGAACAGGTGTTATTCGCGCGCTCGTTTCCCGTCGATGTGCGCCACAACAGCAAGATCGGTCGAGAAAAACTCGCGCTGATCGCCGCCAAGGCGCTGACCGCCAAAGGCGTCTCGCGATGAGGGCGCTCGTCACTGGCGCGGGCGGCTTCTTGGGCCAGTACATTGTCGAGCAGTTGCTCGCGCGCGGCGATCAGGTGCGCGCCTTCGCCCGCGGCGACTATCCCGTGCTCGCTGCGCTCGGCGCGCAAACTCTTCGCGGCGACCTGCGCGACCGTGCCGCCGCGATGGACGCCTGCCGCGACGTCGACGTCGTCTTTCACGCCGCCGGCATCGCCGGTATCTGGGGACCGTGGGAGCAGTTTTACGGCGTCAACACCGTTGGCACGCGCAATATCATCGCGGGCTGTCTGGCGCATGGCGTGCCCAAGCTGATCTACACCAGCAGTCCCAGCGTCACGTTCGATGGCGGAGACCAGTGTGGAGTGGACGAAAGTGTTCCCTATCCCAAGCATTGGCTGTGCCACTACGCCGAGACCAAGGCCATGGCCGAGCAAGAAGTGCTCGCCGCCAACCATCGCCACCGCCTGGCCACCTGCGCGCTGCGTCCACACCTGATCTGGGGCCCGCGCGACACACAACTCATCCCCCGCTTAATCGCGCGCGCTAAGGCCGGACAATTGCGACGCGTGGGGGCCGGCGACAACAAGATCGACGTCATCTATGTCGAAAACGCCGCCGCCGCGCACTTGGCCGCCGCCAGCGCGCTGATGCCTGGCGGACCGGTCGCTGGCAAAGCCTACTTCATCTCGCAGGGAGAGCCGGTCACTTGCTGGCCCTGGATCGACCAACTTCTCGACCGCGCCGGCTTGCCACCGGTCAGCAAGAGCATTTCAGCCGCCGCCGCTTGGAAAGTTGGTCATGCGATGGAGTTGACCTACCGTGCGTTAGGACGACAATCCGAGCCCAGAATGACTCGGTTTCTGGCTGCGCAATTGTCGCGGTCGCATTACTACAACATCGCCGCCGCGCGGCGCGATTTTGGCTTTGCGCCGGCGATTTCCACGGCCGAAGGGTTGGCGCGTACCGAGTACGATCTGCGCCGTTGGACCGCTGGACAATAGCCCGCGCGACGCGTCACGCGGCGCGGCGCTGACCAAGTTGATATTGGGCCGCGCGAAGCTGCCAGCCATCCCATTTGCGCTTTAGCCAACTGCCGGTTCGCGAGAGGTGCAGGTCGGCCAATTCGGCGCTGACGCTCTCGTACAACGGCCGCACCGCCCGCGGCGCTTGGACGCTGGGTCGCGCCAAGAGCCGCGTATGCAGGCACGGCAGCCCCATCTGTCGGCGCTGTTGCCGATCTCGCATCGAAAGGTCGCTGTCGCTTTCTAGCGTGCCGGGGTGTAGTTCAAAGCCCGAGGTCGCCACCATTTCCGCCAGCGTTGCCGGCACGAACATATACACGTGGTCGATCTGAATCGCCCGCGTCCGGTCCCCCCAGTATTGGCACAAGTGCAGAAAGTTCTGGCATTCCAGAAAGAACCAACCCCCAGGCGCCAGCAATTGACGGGCCTTCTCCGCCACCAGTCGTGGATTCAAAAAATGATTGAACGACTGCGTGCATACAATCAGGTCGAATTGTCGCGGTGCCAGATCCAATCGTTCAAACAGGTCGATATGCGTCTCCACTCCCCGCGCACGCGCAAACTCCGCCTCGGTGGGCGATGGCTCCGCGCCGGTCACTTGCGCGCCCAACTCGTCGCGCAATGCGCACAAGATGCCCCCCGCGCTTGAACCAATTTCCAGAGCCGAGCCTACTTGGCTAATGCCATGCGAACGCAAATAGCGGGCAATCGCCAACCCGTGTCGGCGCTGCGCGTGGTGCATCGCCGACATATCGGCCGCCTGCGGTTTCCGCCCGCGAAAGGCCGCCATCTGCCGTCGATATTCCACCCGGTAGTATTCCGCGTACCACTCGGCCGTCATTCGCGGGCATACGAACATCAATCCGCAGTAGCGGCACATGACCGAGATCACCGGTAGGCCATTCCGGTCGGCGCGGTCAATGATCTCGTAGTTCGCCCGACCGCACAGATTGCACGGCACGCATTCCTGATCGGCCTGGTCGTAGGGAAACTCACCGTCCTCGGTCACTAAGCGGAGTTGCATGCGTTCCCTCGCCGATCGGCTGCCTGCAATGCTCGTGGTGATTACTAACCGGCACTCGTTGTAATCGGCACGATCGCGTCGGTCGCTTGTCTCGCAGGCATGCGAAACGTGAGGGTCCACCTCCCTTGCCTAGCTTCCGAACATGGCGCCGCTGTCAGCTCGCGGGTTGTTTAGCGGGGTCGAGATACACAAAACTCTTGCCCAGCCGGCCGCCGTAGTTGCCGGCCGAGATTCTGAGTAGTCCCGGTGTATCCACCGAGGCTCGAATAGCCGCCTGCGTGGCGTCGACAATCGCCTGTAGGTTGCGGCCGTTGATGATGATCTCCATGATCGACGCCACCCCGTCCGGCACGCCCGACGCGTCTCCCAGTTGATCGCGCAGCGTGGGGCAAAACTTTTCGTAGGTGCTCGCGATCGAAAACGAATAGCGGCTGCCCGCCTTCGATCCGCTGGCCGCGATACCCCCCGGAAACGGCATCACCACTCCCGGCGATTGCGTTACCGCTCGCGTCCCCCGCACGGCGGCCTCAAGGGCCGCGTCGATTGATTCCCCCATGAACCACAGGTTGCCCCCCATCAGCCCGTCCGCATAGCCAAATCGGCGATCGAGAATGAACTCACCCCCCAAGATCGGAATCACCCACACGCGCCGGCCGTGGCGCGTGTCGCGAGTCTGGTAGCCGTCGCCAAAAAAGGCGATCTTGCGCCCCAATTTGTAGTACGGGTCGGTGTCGAGCAGGTTGAAGCACGCCGCGGTGGGGCAGGTCAGCACGTTTTGGCTGATGCGGGTCAACAGCGCCCGCTCCAACGCCTCCACGCGATCCTTGCGAAAGCGAGGCACATGAAATTGCACCACCGCCCCAGGTCGGCCGTCGGGTGTGGCCAGCGAGCCATCACCACCCGGTCCAACATAGCGGTCGATTCCCGCCTCGCAGTCGCAGCGAATGGTGCTCGAGGCGTTGCCGGTCGCCGCCGCCACCGCATGATCGAGCCATTCGCGATCGCGCGCGGTGATTAGCACCTCGGCGTATAAGCTCTTGAACGCCTCGGCATATGTGTCGTCGACCTGGGCGGGCATGGCGATTCCTCTCGGCCTCTGCAATTGGCCCCCGGCGCAGTTGCTCACGGGAGCAGCATCCAAAGCCGCAGTTATCGCCGATGGCGACGCCTATCGCCAGATGCCGCGCGTGTCGACCACCACCTTCTCTTGCAGCACGCGGCGCGGCACATCGCGGAACTGCCGATGGTCGGTGAGCAGCACCAACACTTGGCTGCGCGCCAACACGTCCGACAGGGGGTGCAGCGGAAACTCGCTGAACCGGCTCGACGAGATATATGGATCGCAGGCCAGCACTTCTCCCACGTTGCGCGCCATCAGTTCGCGCACAATCTCCAGCGAAGGGCTTTCCCGTAAGTCGTCCACATCCGCCTTGTACGTCAGCCCCAGGCAGCCGATGCGTGGCGACTGAAACTGCCGCGCCAGTTCCACGATTTGATTCACCACATGATGTGGCTTGGCGTCGTTCACCTCGCGCGCCGTGCGGATCAACCGGGTGATCTCGGGAGACGCATGAACCAAGAACCACGGATCAACGCTGATGCAATGGCCCCCCACGCCAGGGCCGGGGGTCAAAATGTTCACCCGCGGATGCCGGTTCGCCAGCGAAATGATCTCCCACGCGTCGATCTCGAATTGGTCGCACAGCACCGACAGCTCATTGGCGAACGCGATGTTCACGTCGCGGTAGCTGTTTTCGACCAGCTTGGTGATTTCGGCCGCCACCGCGCTGGTCGACAGCACATGACCGTTCACAAAGGTTTCGTAAAACTGCTTGGCGCGCGCCGCGCACGCGGGGGTCACTCCCCCCACCACGCGGTCGTTCTGCACCGCTTCCAGCAAGATGCGTCCCGGCAGCACCCGCTCCGGGCAGTGCGCCACAAACACATTGCTGCCCGGCGTTAACCCCTCGGGTAGCGCCAGCGGCACCACGGTCTTGTCGGTCGTGTGCGGCGGGCTGGTCGATTCCAGAATCACCAGGTTGCCTTCCCGCACAAAGGGGCGAATCGCCCGCGATGCGGTCTCCACATACGACAGATCGGGCGAGTGGTCGTCGCGAATCGGCGTTGGCACGCAAATGATGAACACATCGGCTGGCACTGGCTCCGTGCCGGCCCGCAACTGTCCGCTGTTCACCGCCGAGCGAACCAGGATGTCCAGGTCCGGCTCTTCGATATGGATCTGACCGCGATTGATGATCTCCACCACCTCGGGCCGCACGTCGACGCCATGCACCTGATAGCCTTTGTTGGCCAGGATGCTAGCCGTCGGCAGACCGATGTAGCCCAGTCCCATCACGCAAACTTTGGTGTCCGACGGCATGATTTTCGCGCCGGCGTGCGAAGCGTTTTCAGTCATTGTTGCCAACCTTGTTTCAACATGAGATCGACAATCCGCCCCGCGGCCTTGCCATCGCCGTATGGATTCACATCAATCTGCCGCCGCGCGTATTCGGTCGAGTCGGTGAGCAGCTTGGCCACTCCCTCGGTGATCGCCGCGAGCGACGTGCCCACCAGTTCCACCGCCCCCGCGTCGAGCGCCTCCGGACGCTCAGTCGTTTCGCGCATGACCAGTATCGGCTTCTTGAGCGACGGCGCTTCTTCTTGCACTCCGCCCGAATCAGTCAAGATCACCGTCGAGCGGTCCATCAGCCAAACGAACTCGGGGTACGCCAGCGGTTCGAGCAAGTGAATATTCTTGCGGTCCCCCAGGATGCGAAACACCGGCTCGCGCACATTGGGGTTCAAATGCACCGGGTAGACAAACTCGACCTCGGGGAATTGGTCGGCCAACTTCGCAATCGCGCGGCAAATGTTCTGAAAACCGTCGCCAAAGTTCTCGCGTCGATGCCCCGTAATGAGCACCATCCGTCGATCGCCCAGCATCGCGTAGCGGTCTTGCCAGCGCGCCGTCTTGGCTCGCTCGCGTTCCACTGCCCAGAGCAAAGCGTCGATCACCGTGTTGCCCGTCACATGCACGGCGCTCGCAGCGGTCCCTTCGCGCAGCAGATTGTCCGCCGAGCGCTGCGTGGGAGCGCAGTGCAGTGAAGTAACGATGCTCGCCACCCGCCGATTCATCTCCTCGGGAAACGGCGCCAGCAAATTGCCGGTGCGCAGGCCCGCCTCCACATGCACAAACGGCACGCGGCGATAGAACGCCGCCAGCGAGGCCGCCATCACCGTGGTGGTGTCTCCTTGCGCCACGATGCAATGCGGCTGGTAGCGCGTAATCGCGCCATCGATCCCCGTGATGCAGCGTCCGGTCAATTCGGCGAGCGTCTGGTTGGGCTGCATCAGCGCCAAATCCAGATCGGCCGCGATGCCGAAATAATCGGTCACTTGCGCCAGCATCTCGCGGTGCTGCCCGGTCAAGCAGACGATCGTTTCCAATGCGTCGCCACGGCGCAGACATTCATGCACGACCGGCGCCATTTTGATGGCCTCCGGTCGCGTGCCAAAAATTAGCAGTGCTCGCAGTTTGCTCAAGTGTTCCTTGCCGTTGTATCCAGGACCATCCCCTGCGCGGCTTCGACCGCGAATCGAACAGCTTGTGCTCTCATGTCTCGTTTGTCCAGCGGCGCGCTCACGCCAGCGCGGGGCTGGCTATTTCAGTTTCACGCGGCGTGCCCAAGCCGCCTAGCTTGACCAGTCCGCTCCCAGTTGTCGCCGATTCCATGGCCGCGAACGTCGCCTCGGTCACGTTCCAGATATGATCCGGTGGCATCAATGGCGGGCCCCCCTGCGACACGCGCTCGATGAAGCCACGCATTTCTTGCTCGCGCCCTTTGTCCTGTTTGAGCCAAGAACGCTGACGCTTGAAGTTGGGCCAACCGTAACCTTGCAGCGAACGGAAGTTGTCCAGCGCCAGCACCCGCCCTTCGCAGAACACTTCCAAACGCTCCTTGGAGAGCGACTTGTGCCCATTGGCAAAGTAGTGCACGTTGCCCACTGATCCATCGGCGAACATCAAGCTGATGCTCATCTTGTCGTCGCGAACTTCCAGTCCCGCCGAGGGCCCCAGCATCATCGCTTGCACGGCGACGATCGGCCGGTCGACCACAAACCGCAGTAAGTCCACAAAGTGGCACCCCTCGCCAATGATCCGTCCCCCGCCGGCCACCGGGTCGTGCGCCCAATGCGAACGCGGAATATACCCCGCGTTCACCACCATGTTGGCGCACAGTGGTTGCGTGCGCGGCGCCAGTAACCGCTTCATGGTCTCCGCGTACGAAGAAAACCGGCGATTGAATCCAATCACCAGTTGCAGGCCGCTGATCGCTTCAAAGGTCTCGCGCAGTTCCGCCAAGCCTTCGCGATCAATCGCGGCCGGCTTTTCCAAAAACACATGCTTGCCCGCCTGCAGCGCTTCAACGGCAAACCGCACATGCGTGTCGTGCTGCGTGGTGATGCACACCGCGTTGATCTGCGAATCGTCCAGAATGGTTCGATAGTCGGTGGTGCTCTTTTCGACATGAAACTTGCCCGCCGCCAACCGCGCCGATAGCCCCTGTCGACTCGCGATGTTCACCAGGCGCGCGCCGGTCTTGCTCAGTTGCGGCAGCAAATGCAACTTAGTGAACAGTCCTGCCCCAATGATCCCCACCGCCGCGCGGCCCGCGGCGGCCGATGATCGCGATTTCGCCGGCGCGCCGTTGCGCGAAAAGTCCGTGTCGACAGTTTGCTCTAGCCGTGGCGCGGCATCGGGATATTCCAACAAGATGCCCAACTGCGCACGGTCGTTCGCCAACAGATCGTAGGCCCGCTTGCTCTCGGCATGCGGCACCCGGCTGGTGATCAGCGTCGTCACGTCCAGCCGGCCGGCCTCGACCATCTCCAAAATGGCCTGCATGTTCCGCTGCTCGGTCCAGCGGACGAACGGCAACGGATAATCAATGCCTTGATCCTCGTAGGCCGGGTCGTAGCGGCCAGGCCCATACGAGCAAGAAACCTGAAAACTCAGTTCCTTCTCGTAAAAATCAGCCCGATTCAATTCCAGATTCACCACCCCCACCAGCACGATGCGTCCCCGCTTGCGCGACATGCGCGCCGCCTGGCTAACGATCGAGTCGTTCTTGGCGCTGGCCGTGATCAGCACCGCGTCCACGCCGTGCCCCTGCGAGAACGCCATTCCCGCCGCCACCGGGTCGGCGCCAGCCCCCACATTCACGGGTGTCGCCCCAAACTGCCGGGCAAGCTCCAATCGCGCGGGGTCAACATCGATGCCCAGCACTTGCGCGCCAGATGCCGCCAGGATTTGCACCGCCACCAGGCCGATGAGTCCCAGGCCGAACACAGCCACGCGCTCGCCCAGCGTCGGCTGAATCAGTCGAACGCCCTGCAGGCCAATGGAGCCCAGCACCGCGAATGTCGCTTGCTCGTCGGTCACGCCCACCGGGATCTTGGCGCATAAATTGATCGGCTTGTTGACGATCTCCGCATGCCGACCATTGCTGGCCACGCGGTCGCCGATTTGCCAATCGGTCACGCCGGCGCCAACGTCGAGCACCACGCCCGCGTTGCAATAGCCCAGCGGCATCGGCTCGTCGAGCTTGGCAAAAACAAGTTCCAAGGTCGGCAATAGCCCCTCGGTCTTGATCCGCTCCAGCACCTGCCGCACCCGCTCGGGGTTCTGGCGCGCTTTCGCTGCCAGATTCGCCTGACCAAATTCGACCACGCTGCGCTCGGTGCCCGCAGAAATCAGGCTAGCGCGCGTTTGAATGAGCAGGTGTCCGGCCGACGCCCTCGGCGCCGGCACATCGACTAGCTCCAGCTCGCCGGACCGCAGATTTTGAACGACTTGCTTCACAAGAAAAGGGGCCGCGTCACAGGCCAAACGGAGCAGTGGGATCAGTCTCGAAGATGAGAAACAACTAATCTATCGTGATTGATCGGGGGAATCAAAGCTATGTCGCCCACCGGTCACGTGGAATTCAGGTGGGCGCCAGCCGTAGCAGCTAGACCGATCGCGCCGGTTGAATTGCCGCGCTCGTGTCCCAAGACGGTTACCGCTGGTACTCGCCCAGCACTTCCAGCCGGTAGCCCTGTACCGCAAACCCCTCCCTGGCCAGCCGCTCAATAAGGGTGGGGTCGAGTTTTTGCAGCAGGTGGGGGTCGTATGACGCCGGCAAATCTTGCACCCTGCCGGTGCGCGTGTCGCGCAAATGATAATGCTCGTCGCGGCGGCAATCGTAGCGCGCCGAGCCATCGCCGTTGGTTAACTTGTGAGCCAGTTGCGCTTGCACCAAGGACTCCAATGCCTTGTACACCGTCGCCAGACTGATTCGCGGCAGGTGGCTGCGAACCGCTTGATACACCTCCTCGGCCGTGGGGTGGTCCTCCGCCTGGCTGAGATGCTCATAAACCGCCGCTCGCTGCCGGGTATACCGGCATCCAGCCCCTTCGAGCGCCGCGCGGATCGGCGACCGATCGGTTTCCCCAGTGGTGTGGTTCATGCGGCGATGGCAATTCGATGGTTGGTGCGACCTGCGCAACTATAGGCAGCAAGCCAAGTAGCGTCAACAAACGGCGCTCGGCGACGCGGCGCAATCGACCTTGACCCCCCGCGCGGCTCCGCCGATGATAGGCCCCCTTTTTGACAATGCCCTCTTCTTCCGGCAGCGGAGCGGCCATCATGCGCCATTTGGGAAAATTCGTGGTCCTTCTGCTGGCTATCTCCCAGACCGAGCAGACGGCGGCTGTCGATTCGGCCGAGTTCAAGAATCGGCCCCTCGCCGTTGGCGAGAGCGTGACGCAAGAGGTCGATTTCGGCCTCAAAATGAAAATCATGGCGTCTACCGGAACGGAGGCCACCCGCGCCAATAAAAATCTCCAAAGACGTCAGCACCGTGAGTTGCAACTGCTCGCCGCGCCGCCAGGCGGCGCCCGCGCCAAGTTGCGATTCGACCTTGCCGAGCAAACGCAGCAATACGGCCCTGGCGTTGCCACCCGCCTCAAGGAGCCGGTAGCTGACAAGAGTTATTTGGTGTCTCGCCAGGACGACAAACTCACCGTGACCAATCTCGACGGCAGCGCTGTGCCGCAAGAAGAAGAAATGCTGGTCGCGGCGAGTATGGAAGCGTTTGGCCGCGCCAACCCCTTGTCGCAGTTTCTCAATGGCCAACGTGTCGCCGTCGGCGAGCAACTCGAGCCCCCCGCGAACGTAGCCGAAGAGCTGTTCGCTGCTTGGCGCGAAATGATTGAGATCACCCGCTTCACGCTCACGCTGGAACGAATCGACGAAACCGCGGCTTCACCCTTGGCCGTGTTCACCGCCGTGATCGAAGGCCAGTCGCGCGGCGCCAAGCAGCACCTGACGATTCTCCAGGGACGTATGCTCATCGAGTGCGACACCTGTCGTCCCGCGCTCGTCGAACTGTCGGGGCCCGTACGGCTCTGCCAAACTCAATCGACCAACGAAGGCGACATCGAACTCGATTGCCAAGGCAGCGTCTATGCCGTGATGCGCAACATTCCCCCTGGCGCCAAACCGGTCCACCCCTCCCCCCGCGGCCCGGTTGATGTCACCACGCGTCCCGGCGCCCGCCGCTTGAAATAAACCGCCGCGTGAATCAGTTCCGCGCAAGCTCCACCAGCGCCTCGTCGGGGAGGTTGAAATTCGCCGACACGCTCTGCACGTCGTCATGGTCATCGAGCAATTCCATCATCCGCAGCACTTTGCGTGCTGTGTCGGCGTCCAGATCAACCGTAGTGCAGGGGACCCGCGAGATTTCCTTGACCTCTGCCGCGATCCGTCGCGAGTCCAGCGCGTCGCAAAGCGTCTGAAAGGCGCTTGGATCGCAAGTCACTTCGAACTTCCCCCCGGTCGATCGCACGTCGTCGGCGCCCGCCTCGAGCGCAAGCTCCATCAGCGCGTCCTCATTCGTTTGATCGCCGCCGATGACCAGCAGACCCTTGCGCTCGAATAAATAGGCCACGCAGCCGGTGGCGCCCAGCTTGCCGTCGCTGATCTCAAAGATCTTGCGCACCTCGCCGGCCGTGCGGTTGCGGTTGTCGGTGAGCACTTCGCAGAGCACCGCCACGCCGCCGGCGCCGTACCCTTCGTACAAAATCTCGTCGAAGCTGGCCGCGTCGGCCCCTTCCCCCGTTCCCTTCTTGATCGCCCGCTCGATGTTCTCCTTCGGCATGCTCACCGCTTTGGCCGCGTCGATAGCGTACCGCAACTTCAAATTGGCGTTGGGATCGCCGCCGCCATGCTTCGCGGCCACGATGATCGCCTTCGCCAGCTTGCTCCACAGCTTCCCGCGCCTGTTGTCGATCAAGGCCTTCTTGTGCTTGATCCCGGCCCAGTGCGAATGTCCTGCCATCGGTCAACTCGCTCAAATGCTCAACCAAAATCGCGCCCGCCCGCCGCGTCGTGTTCTTCGGCGGTCAACTGCTCGGCGGGGTCGCCAGCTTTTCACGCACGGCTTTCCACTTAGCCGTGTCCCCCGACTTCTCGAATGCCGCCGCCGCCCGCTCCCAGGCCGCGCGCGCCTGCTCCAATTGCCCCGCTGCCTGGTGGCAATCTCCCAGGTGGTCGAGCATCACCCCATCGGGTTCCGGCTGCAGCGCGACCGCCTTTTCCATCGCCCGCAGCGCCTCGTCGTGTCGTCCCAACCGGTGCAGCGCCCAGCCTTGGCTGTCGAGATACGCCGAATTGGTGGGCTCGGCCGCTACCGCTTTTTCAATCATCCCCAGTCCGCGCAGCAGATGCTTTCCCTGGTCCACCCACAGATAGCCCAAATCGTTTTGCGCGGAGACATCTTCCGGAAATTCATCCAAAATCTCTTCCAGCCAGCGTTCCGCCTCCGGCAGGTCCGCGCGGATCACGGCCAGATTCGAGAGCATCAACCGAGCTTCGCGCATCGTGTCGCGCAGAGCGTCGTCGCCGTAACGCGTGTCGAAACGCTCCACCAGCTTGCGATACTCCGCCTCCGCCTCTTTGTTTCGCTTGCCGTGATAGAGCGCCCACGGCGGCCGCGCGACCATGCGATAGTACGTGTCGCCCAGTTCGGTCGCCTTCGGTTCGGCCAGTTCCACGGCCCGATTCGCCGCGGTCATGGCGGCGTCGGTCTCGCCGGCCATCTCCAATGCCCCCGCCAGGTGATAATGAAACTCCGCCTCGTGCTCCGCCACGAGCTTCTCATCCAGCGCGCGACGAAACACCTTCGCCGCCGCGGCGTACTCGTCGTGCAACAAAAGTCCCAATCCCCAGCGCCGCAGCACCTGTGTCTGGTCGGCTTCGGGCGCCGCCAGCGCCAGTTCAAAAAATTCGGCGGCCACGGCAGGTTGCTTCGCTTCGAGCGCCATTTGGGCGACCGTCGCCAACTGGTCGGCGTCGAGCGGCGCCTCGGCGCTTTTGGCCCGCTGTCGCGCCTGCTCCATCAACTGATCGACCATCGCGCGATCGGCCAACAAGGCTCGAAATTCGTCTCCCAGCGAGTCCAGCGACCGCAGCGCGTTGGCCGCGCTCAACAGCGTGTCGAGCAGTTCCACCGAGTTGCCTTGCCGCCGCAGGTCGTCTACCAGGGCCCGGTAGCCATCGAGCGTCGGTCGTCTTTCGATCGCTTTGGCCAATAAGGGTTGCGCTTTCGCGAGTTCCCCGGCCGCCAAGAGCTTTTGCCCCAGAAATTGCGATAGCGCCGCATTGTCCGGGTTGTCAGCCAGCAGCTTTTCTAGGCGCGCGATCAGTTGCCCCTCTTGCCCCAGTTCTTTGAGCGCGGTGGCCAGCAATTCATAAGGGGCCGTCCCACGCGCGGCGACCGGAGCCGCGAAGTAACCGCCCAGCGCGTCGAGACACGCCTGCCACTGCGACTTCTTCGCCGCCACCTCCGCCTGCTGGCTGGCGAACAACCCCGCATGCGCTTCCAACTCGTTTGCCTTGCGAAACGCGTCCAGCGCGCCATCGGCGTCGCCCGACTCCAAGAGCGCCATCCCAAACAGATCGTAGGCCGCCGCCTCGTTGTTCTGCCGTTCCGACTTCGCGCCCAGCGCTTCCAGGGTCTGCGCCGCGTCCTCTAAAATGACGCTGCGCGTTTGTTCGTCGAGCTTTGCCTCCTGGTCCGCCAGCGCGTGCATCACCTCTCGATAGGCGGCGGCGGCCTCCTGCGGCTTGTCCGACACCAGATACAGCTTGGCCACCTGCGCGGCCAGCAGCACTTTGCCGTCGTCCCGCGGTTGGTCCTTCTGCAGTTGCCGCAGTCGCTCGTACATCCGCAGGGCGCGGTCGAAATCCCCCTCCGTCGTCAAATGCGCCGCCAGCCGTTGCAGTAGCGCCGGGTCCGAGCCGTCAAGTTCCGCCGCCACCAGCGCGTAGCGCACCGCCTCCGCCGGACGCCCCAGCGTGAAGGCCAACGGCACAATCTCCTGCACGATCGACAGCGCCGTAGGATCGCAGCGCAGCGCCCGCTGATAATAGCGCAGCGCCGCCGCGAACTCCTCCTTCTGCTCCATCAGCCGCGCCGTGGCGAACAGCGCGGCCGCCTCCAACTGATCCTCCTCGATCTCGCTGCGCGGAACCTTGGGCGCCAGCGCCTCGGGCAGCGGCGGCTCCATTCCCGCTGCGTCGCTCACCGCCGGCGTCGCGACCGCCGGCCCCACCATGAAAACCGCGACGAGGATCAGCGCGCCAATCATCCCTGATTTCCCAATGGCGAAACGAAAATTTCGACGGCAGCGCAACATATCACGTCAAATTCTAGCGGCTGCCGCCGCTTGACGGCTAGAAACTACCGCCACGGGTGGCCTGATGGCCCCTGATTGCCGCCGCGCAGCGCGCTGACGCCGGCTCGCTATCTGGGCTTGGGCTTGGCGACCGCCTTCGACGGCTTCTTTTTGGCGGTCGGCAATACCGCCTTCTTCGTCGCCGGCTTCGCGTCGCTCCCCTTTTTTGCCACGGCGCCCTTGCCGGCCGGCTCCTTGGCCTTGGCTACCGGCTGCGCATCCTTCCCCTTCTTGGCTGGCTTGGGCGGCGGTTCCGGGGCCTTTTTCGCTTGGCGTTTCGGCAGCCGTTCCTTGGCGTCGGGCGCGATCTCCAGCAGCGTCTTGTGCAAATTCTGGCTGAAAGGACTCGCTACCAAATCCGCGCCCAGTTGGTGCAAGAGCGAGGCGAATTCGACCCCCTTATTCTTCGGAATCGCTCGCTCTAGTCCCGCTACCGTGCCCGACTTTTGCTCGGCCGGCGTGGCCAGCCCCACAATCGACAGCACCCACAGGGCGCCGTGATCGAGGGGAATGGCGTGCCCCCCCAAAGTGGCCTGCGTCACATAGCCCACGATGAACTGCGAGCGGCCCGACATCTTCTCGAGCTTCGTGATCGCCTGGCCAATGTTCTGCTTCTTCAGGCCTTCCAGTTCAAACGAGTAGTTCGTTTCAAAGACCCCTTGCAACGTCTTCTTTAGCCGCGTCGCCGCTTCGGTCGGCGCCGGCAGCATGTGCATCACCTCGGCCAATTCCTTGACCGTGGTCACGCGGATTTCGTTCCAATCGAAAAACGTGGTCGTCAGCCGCGCGAACGCCTCCTCTGCTGGCTCATAGGGGGCGTTCTCCAGGCAACAAGCGAATAGCAGTTGCTCCATCAGCGGCCGATCCACGGTCGGCGGCGCCGGCTTGTAATGCTTTTTCAGCACCTTGTGCAGCTTGCCAATCAAGGCGGTGCGGTTCAATGCGGCCATGGCAGTTTGCTCAAACTCGACGGAAATTGACGGGGAAGGGCCGTTTTAGCGGCTCAGGCGGGGATTGGGCAGGGGGGCTATGCGTCGTCTGTCGGCGTTTCGTCGTCATCCAAGGGCTCATCGGCCTCGTCGGCGGTTGCGTTGGTCTCCGAGTCGCGCGGCAGCACCTCGTGCAAAATGCGGCTGATCTCAATCGACTTCTTCACTCCTTGGTCCAGCACAAACTGCAACCGCGGCGTATAACGCGTGTCGATGCGTTTGGCGATCTTGCTCTGCAAATAGCCAGCGGCGCTCTCCAGCCCCCGCAGGCTCAAGTTCTGCTTCGTTTCGTTCCCCATCACCGACACATGGACCTTGGCATGCCGCATGTCGGGGGCCACCTCCACGTGGGTGACGGTCACGTCGCGTACGCGCGGATCCTGAAGATCGGCCAGGATCGCCATGCTGACCACCTCTCGAATCGCTTCCGCGGCCTTCAACAATCGTCGCGAAGTCATGGCGTCTCACGAGCCGGTCTATCAGGAAAAGGGTACGACGCTCGAGCGCTACAGGGTGCGAGCCACTTCCTCGACCTTGTAGCATTCCAGCACGTCGCCCTCCTTCACATCGTTAAATCCGGCAAGTTTGATACCGCACTCGTAACCTTCGCGCACCTCGCGGGCGTCGTCCTTCTCCCGCTTCAGCGAATCCAGCGGATAATCCCCGATAATGCGGTTCTCTCGGATCACGCGCATCCGTCCGTTGCGCTCGATCGTGCCCGAAATCACCCGGCAACCGCAGATCGTGCCCAGTCGGCTGATGACGAACAGTCGCAGCACCAGCGCCCGACCCAGATCGACCTCGCGCTCCTCGGGCTTGAGCATGCCTTCGAGGGCCTTCTTCAAGTCTTCGCTGACTTGATAAATGATGTCGTAGCGACGCACCTGCACGCCCTTTTGCAGCGCCAGCACGCGGGCAGATTCTTCCGGCACCACATTGAAGCCGATAATCACCGCGTCCGAAGCGTCGGCCAGGTGCACGTCGGCTTCGGTCACGCCCCCGACCGTGGCCTGCAGGATGCGAATCTGCACCTCGGGATGCGCGAGTTTGGCCAACTCCTTCTTGATCGCTTCGATCGAGCCGCGCGTGTCGGCCCGCAAGATCAAATTGAGCGTCTGCACTTCCGACTTGCCCAGTCGATCGAACAGGTTTTCGAGCGTGACATGCTCCTGTCCGCCCACCCCCAGTTCGGCGCGGCGCTGCTGCGCCTCGCGCTGCTCAGCGATCGAGCGTGCCTTGGCGATGTCGTCCAGCACATAAAGATGCTCGCCAGCGGCCGGCGCCACATCGAGTCCCGTCAGGTTGACCGGCGTCGAAGGACCTGCCGACTCCAACCGGGTGTTGGGCCGCAGCGTGTCGTACATCGCTTTCACGCGACCAAACGACGATCCGCATACCAGCACGTCGCCCACGCGCAGCGTCCCTTTCTGCACCAGCATTTTCGCCACCACACCGCGGCCTTCGTGCAGTTCCGCCTCCAGGCAGGTGCCGTAGGCGGCGCGTGTTCCGCTCGCCTTGAGGTCGTGCAATTCCGCGATCGTGAGCAAGGTCTCCAACAGCTCATCGATGCCGGTCCCCGCCGTGGCGCTGGTCTGCACCACTTCCGTTTCGCCGCCCCAGGCCGTTGGCAACAACTCCGCCGCCGCCAGTTGTTGGTAGATGCGGTCGATGTTCACCCCCGGCAGATCGATCTTGTTCAAGGCCACCACCATCGGCACGCCGGCCGCGCGGGCATGGCTGATCGCCTCCTCAGTCTGCGGCATCACGCCGTCGTCCGCCGCCACTACGATCACCGCGATGTCGGTGACGTTCGCTCCGCGGGCACGCATGGCGGTGAACGCCTCGTGCCCCGGCGTGTCGACAAACGTGATCGGCCGCCCCTCCTGCTCGATGCGATAGGCGCGGATGTGCTGCGTGATGCCGCCGCTTTCGCCTGCGGCCACGTTGATGCCGATGATGCGGTCAAGCAGCGAGGTCTTGCCGTGGTCGACGTGACCGAGAAAGGTGACCACCGGCGGACGCGATTCCAGCGTTGCCGGATCATCCTCGTCGGTGAACGACGAGACCATTTGTTGCTCGTCGCTGGCTTGCTGCTTGAAGGTGACTTCCACACCCAACTCGATCGCCAGCAGTTCCCCCAGTTCCGGCGATATCTGCGCGTTGATGTTACCCATCGTGCCTAGCGCCAACAGCTTCGACAGGACAGTGCGCGCCGGCACTCCCAGCGTCTCCGAAAACGTGCGCACCGTGCAAGGCAGTTCCACCACCACGTTGCTCTTGCGTGGCGCCGCCGTGTTGATGCCCGTGCGGTGGGTCCGAGTGGTCCGCCCGGAATAGCCGCCATCCTCGTCTTCGCGGCGCCCTGCTGGGCCTCGCCGGCGCTTGAGTTGGCGCTGCACGCGACCGCCGGGCCCGTCGGATGACCCTTCCCCGGCGGCTGGGACCGGGCCGCCACCACGACTTTTGCGGGCCCGCTCACGCGATGCGGAGTCCATCGCCGGAATCGCCGAAGTCGGCCGACGTCCCGTCGATTGCGGCGGCAACTTCTCGTTCCCATCGCCGCGCGTGGCGTCGGCCTTGCGCCGCGCCTCGTGTTTGCGCAAATGCTCGGAGAGTGGTTTGCTGCCCACTTTGCCAGCGCGAATCGCGTCGGCTGGCAGTCGAATATCTGGCTTCTGAGCCGGTGGCTCCGTGGCGCTTGGTGGTGGCGGCGTGTTGGCCGTCGGCATGGCCGCGAGGCGAATCGCCGGTTGCTTGGGACCTTCCGCCGCAGGTCGACGCTTTTCAGTCGGTTTACTTTCCGCGGCAGGCCGCGAGCCCATGACTGGCGGCCTCCCGGCAACGCCGCCCGGTGGCACATAATCCTCGCGTCGAAACGCCGGCGGCTCTGGTGCTGGCTTCGCAGGACCGCTCGCGGGGCGCACCGGCGCGCTGGGCGCGGCTACAGTGGCGCGCGGCACCGGCTTGCCGCCGCCGGCCACAAACGCCTTGATCTTCTGTGCTTCTTCATCCGTCAGGCTCGCCAGTGCCGAGCCCTTGCCCGTCACCCCTGCCTTGACGCAAATGTCGACAAGCTCTTTGCTGTCGAGTTTGAGTTCTTTTGCGAGTGCGTAGATCCGTAATGCCAAGTGTGTCTCTCCCAAACGAGCCTAGGCGCCTGGCCCCCAGGCTCCGCGGCGATTCGCGACTTAATTCATTGTCAGTTCTCCCATCACGGTAAAAAAGAGCAAGACCGACTCGCTCTCTCTCGTCCAGTGGCGGGCGCCACTACGTTAGCCCCCAGCTTCTGGTTCTGCTTGCTTCTCGGCCACCACTTCCGCATCCGCTTCGTCAGCGGCGCCTTCAGTGGCTTCTCCTGCTTCAGTCTCCTCGGCCGCGACTTCCTCAACGGCCGCCTCAACCTCCGGCTTATCGTCCAGCAGCCCCAACTCGCGCATCCGATCCTGCTCCCGCTGCCGGCGCCGAGCTTCGTCCGCCGCGGCCTCCGCGGCCAATGCCAGCTTCTCGGCCTGCGCCACGACCGCGTCGACTTGCTCCGCCGTCAGATCGCCCAGCGCCATCAGCGCGTCGGGCTCGATGACCGATAGATCATCGTATGATAAAAACCCTTCGCCCACCAACTTTTCGGCCAGGGTGTCATCCACCCCCTCCAGCGAAGAGTAGCCCGCCACCGCCTTCTCGATCTGCTCGTCCAACTCCTCGCGGGTCATGATTTCGATGTCCCAGCCGCACAGCTTGCTGCCCAGCCGCACGTTTTGGCCGCGCCGGCCAATTGCCAACGACAGTTGATCCTCGCGGACCAGCACGATCGCGCGCCCCAACATCTGGCACAAAATCACTTCTTCCACTTCCGCCGGCTGCAGCGAGTTGGGGATCAACACCTGCATGTCGTCGCTCCAGCGCACGATGTCGATGCGCTCGCCAGCCAACTCGTCCACGATGTTCTTGATGCGATTGCCGCGCACGCCCACGCAGGCTCCGACGCAATCCACCCGTTGATCGCTGCTTGAAACCGCCACTTTGGTCCGATAGCCCGCCTCGCGCGCCATCGCGCGTATCTCGATCACGCCATCCGCGATTTCCGGAATCTCCTGCTCGAACAATCGGCGCACCAGGTCCGGCCGGATGCGGCTCAGCACCACCTTGACCCGCGTCCCCACCTTGCGCACTTCAAACACCGTGGCCCGCACCCGCTCGTTGGGATGATGCGTTTCGCCCGGGATCATCTCGCTCCGCGGCAAGATCGATTCGGTGTTCGTCAGTTGCACCGTGGCGGCGCCCCCTTGCATGCTCTGCACCACGCCGGTCATCAGTTGGCCGCGCAGCGATTCGTACTCGTCATACAGCGCGTCGCGCTCCGCCTCGCGAATCTTCTGAATGATCACCTGCTTGGCGGTCTGCGCGCCGATGCGCCCCACGGTTTCCTCGGCGTCCAGCGGTTGGCCGTTGAGCGTGGCCGACAGCCCGCCATCCGCGCGGTCGATGCGCACTTCGATCTGCTCTTCTTCGCCATAATGGCGCTTGGCCGCCGACACCAACGCCGCCTCGATCGCCTCAAAGACGATTTCCTTGTCGATGTTTTTGTCGCGATGAATCGAGTCGACGATGCGGAGCAGTTCGTTGGCGTTCATTTGATTTAGTTCGCTTTCCCCTCGCGCCGGGTGGCCGAGGACCAAATTGTCCGAGTTGTCCGAATTGTCCAAGTTGTTTTCAGTTGGCGGGCCGCGCAGCCGACCCTCGTGCTCTGTCGCGCTCCTCCTTCCGTACACCCACCCAGGCCGCCGTTTTACGTCGGCCGCATCGTAAATTATATCGCGCGGTCAAGCGCCGAATTGATAGCAAGATACGATGTCATCGGCCACTTGTCAGGACCAATGTCGACTTTCCGCCGGTTTCGCGCCTACGAAGTTGGCTTCCAGCGGTCGCCCGATTCAGCGTCCAACCACCACAACTGGCTGGCATCCAGCGTCACGACAACCCGTTCGCCAGGGGTCACAGTGCGCCGCAAGGGCACAAATGCCTTGAGACGCGTCGAGAATTCGACATCGGCCGGCATCGCCAGGGCAGGGGGCGCCAGTTCGGCGATCATCCCCTCGGCAAACGTGTAGACGGCGCGCACTTCGGCTTCGATACCACCAGACATCTGCCCGTCCGCCAGTTGGACCGCCCCCGGCCGAACTCCCAAAATCATCTGACGCCCGATGCAGGCCAGCGGCGGGCAGACCAGCGGAAGTGTCCAACCGCCCCCCAAAAATTCGGCGCCTCCTGCTGCCACGACGACTTTCCCACGCACAAAACTGCAATGCTCACCCCCTACAAAGCCAGCCACATAGCGATTCGCCGGTTCAGCCAACACGCTGGCGGCGGTCCCAATTTGCTCGATGCGTCCCTGTTGCAAGATCGCTATCCGGTCCGCGATCGCCAGCGCCTCGGGCACGTCGTGCGTGACATAGATCGTCGCGGCCCCGTTCTGGCGCCCCTGCTCGCGCACCTGCCGGCGAATCTCCGCGCGCAGGGGCGGATCGACATTCGATAGCGGCTCGTCCAATAGTGTGACGGCCCTGCGGCGCAGTAGCCCGCGAGCCAGCGCCACCCGCTGTCGCTCGCCGCCAGACAGATCGCGCGGGAATCGTCCCACGAGACCGTCGATGCCAAGCGCTTGCGCCACACTTCGCTCGGCCGCCGCATCGCGCTCGCTCGGCGCGATGCCAAAGCGGAATTGTTCCGCAACGCTCAAATGCGGATAGAGCGGGTGTTCTTGAAACACCAGGCTGACGCCCCGCCGGTGCGGCGGCAGGCGCGTCACCCGCCGACCATCAATCTCGATCTCGCCCGTAGTGGGAGCTTCCAATCCGGCAATCATCCGCAGCGTAGTGGTCTTGCCGCAACCGCTGGCCCCCAGCAGCACCAACATTTCGCCCGCCGCCACCGCCAGCGACAGATCATTCACCGCCCAGGTCGACGCAATGAAGCGCTTTGACAGATGGTCGACGCGAATTCCGCGAAAACTCGTTGGCGCTTCGGGGTGCATGCCCCTTATCGTAACGCCGCGCGGCTTGTGCCCAAGGATTACAACGCCTTGGCCACCAGCACGCAACTGGCCTGCCCCTGCGGCGTCACGCTGTTCTTCAGGAATGCGCGGCCCGGCGAGTCGCTGCCGTCCGCCGCCCGAATCGCGCACTCCGGGTCGGGCGTTTCGTAGTTCAGAATCGGCGGCAATTGGTCGTGGTACAGTGCCAATACGCTCGCCACAAGTTCCACCATGCCGCCGCCGGCGCCCAGGTTTCCAAAGTAACTCTTGGCCGCCGTCACCGGCACTCGCCCTGCCGCTCCGTCAAACACCTGGCGGATGGCCCGCGCTTCGTCCACGTCGCAAGTTCGCGTGCTCAGTCCATGCGCGTGGATATGCCCCACGTCCTTTGGTGTCAGCCGCGCGTCGTTCAAGGTGCGGCGCATCGCGTTTGCCAGCGCCACATCGCGCTGCGCCGTCAACCGTCGATCCACCACCACACTCGAGGCCCCCGCCAGCACTTCGCCATAGATCGTCGCTCCGCGCGCCTCCGCATGCTCAAGCGCCTCCAGCACGATCGCGCCGGCGCCTTCGCCCAGCACCATTCCGCTCCGCTTCAGGTCAAAGGGTCGGCTGGCCTGTGCCGGCGCGGCGCCGTTGCCGGCGATTTCTTCCTGCTGCAGCGCGTGCAAGGTCTTCATCAAATGCACGCGCGTCCCGGTCGCGCCCGCGATCATGATGTCGGCGCTGCCGCGCGCGATGGTCCGCAGCGACTCGCCAATGGCGAAGTTCGCCGCCGCCTCGCGCTGCGTGATCGAGTTGTTCGGCCCGCGCAGATCCATGTAGATCGCGATATGACAGGCCGGCATGTTCGGCAAATATTTCAACAGCCACAGGGGATTCATTTTCGACATCCCCTCGACTCCCCAGCGCGTGAAGTCGAATCGCCGCTGGTCCCCCGCGCACAGGTCGATGCCGGCGCAGAATTCCTCGGGCGGAGACAGCATGTAGTCCGAGCCGTACACCACGCCCGCGCGCTCGGGATCGAACGCGCCCACCTTTAGCCCCGCGTCAGCGCAAGATCGCAGCGCGGCGGCCACTCCCATCTGGCACTCGCGCGACATCAGCTTGATGCCTTTGCGAACCGCTTTCTTTTGTTCCCCCTCGAGCTCGCCAAAATCATCCGCCGAGCCCGTGAATTCGCGCACTTCCGCCGCGAACGAGGTTGGCAAAAAATCGGTCGGCAGCGCCGTCAATGGCGCTACGCCGCTTTGACCGGCGCACAGCGCCTGCCAAAACGCCTCCCGCGTGACCCCCAGCGGGCTGACCACGCCCAGACCGGTAATGACGACACGGCGTTGGGCCTGATTGACGCTTTTCATACGAGCTAAGGTTTGCGGGTCGATGTGAAGTCCGTATTTTATCGGGGCGCCGCAGGTCGGTCGAGGTGAACCACGGGCCCGAACAGCGCCTAATAACGGCCCCGAAACGAGTCCATCGGCCGCGACGCGGCCCCTGGCAGCACCGAGTTCTCTCCCAGCCGCCCTTTGCCTTCCAGCATGATCAGCAGGTCCGACCGCGGCGCGGAAGTGAACGGCAGCGCCATCCGCATCACCCCAGGCTCGGTGTGGACCGGCGTCGGCGTCATGCCGACGCCCACCAACATCACCTGTTCGGCCGGCCAGCGAAATCGTTCGTGCAATCGGTACTGAGATATTTGCGGCACGTCGATCTGCGTACGCTGCCGCTGCGAAACCGGCGTCGCCACGTCGAGCGGCACCGAGATCAGCTTTTCAATCTGATCGACATTGCATTTGATCGCCGCGTCGATTGTCCGCTCGTCGCGAGAGAGCAGGGGGCTGAACTCCAGCACAAACCCTTCGTCGATGGTGGCCATTTCGGCGCGAAAGCCCGGAAACGCCTCCGGTTGCAAAAAGATGTTCCGCACGTAGCTGCGCGGTCGCGTGGCGTTGATTACCGTCGCCTGACCGTTGTTCACCAATAGGTGCGGCGAACTGTGCTCGCGAAAGTCGCTCCGCTTGCGCAGTTCCGCCATCAGCAACATCGCGTCTTCTTTCGCCAACACCCACGCCTGCACCCCCGGCGTCTGCACCGGCACAGCCTTCAAATAGCGCTGCGCCATCGACCGCCAACCCGGATTGTCCAACGTGACAACGCGAATGCTGAACGCGTACGTCTCCGCTTGCGTGTTCACGAATCGATCGACCAGGTCTCCCACGATCGCTTGCATCTCCGGCGTGTGATACACCCGCAGCGTGCGGTTGTCGGCCGCCAGCACTGAGACGACATCGGAGTGCCACACCTCAAATCCCGTTTCCCGAAAGATCCAATCGACGATCGCCTGTTCGGGGCGCTTGGTTGTCGTCACGCGCACTGTGTACGGGCTAATGTCGTACTCGCGCCACACCTGGCCACGTTCGTTCGGCAAACTCTCGGCGCCATGCTTCACCTTGGCGATCGGCGCGGCGGCCGGCGTGTTGACCGGCGCCAGCGCTTCGATTGGCGCCAGATTCGTGTTCGGCGCCGCTTGCGCCGCCGGGTTCACTCCCGATCCCGTCGCCACGCGCGGCGATCGTTCGGGCGAGTGCCATCGAGCGTCGGTGTCGCTCGCCACGCGCGGCGCGGCTGCGGGCGGCTGCGCCCAGGCGTTGCCTTCACCAATGAGCAACACGGCTAGCGCGATCAAAATCTGTCGCCAATTCATCTTCAGCCTCCCTGCTGAAGCGCGCCCTGAAAAACGGCCCATTCGCCACGACGCAATCAACGTCGCTGCGGCGCCGCGGATCGATGCGGGCAGGGAGTATAGAAACGCCGCGAAAACGGGGCAAGATCGCTGCTGCTAGCGAAGCTTGCCCACGATCACCGCCGCGTTGTGCCCGCCAAAACCAAAGCTGTTCGACATGGCGATCTCCACCGCGCGCTCGCGCGGTTGGTTGGGCGTATAGTCCAAATCGCACTCGGGGTCGGGCGTTTCGTAGTTGATGGTCGGCGGAATCACGCTGTGACGCATCGCCAGCACTGCCAGCAATAGCTCCACCCCGCCGCTCGCGCCGAGCAAATGGCCAAGCTGGCTCTTGGTGCTCGATATGCTGATCGACTCCGCATGCCCGTTGAACACCGTCTTGATCGCCCGCGTCTCGGCCGCGTCGCCCAATTGGGTGCTGGTGCCATGCGCGTTGATGTACACCATTTGGTCCGGGTTCAGCCGGGCGTCCCGCAGCGCCGCCTCCATCGCCTTGGCCGCGCCAATGCCATCCGCGTCGGGCTGAGTGATATGGCTGCCGTCCGCGCTGGCGCCATAGCCCAGCACTTCGGCATAGATTGCTGCGCCGCGCGCTTTGGCGTGCTCCAATTCTTCCAGCACCAACACGCCGGCCCCTTCGCTGAGCACGAATCCATCGCGGTCGGCGTCAAACGGTCGGCTGGCGCGCGTCGGCTCGTCGTTGCGCGTCGATAGCGCCCGCATCTGCGAAAAGCCGCTGATCCCCATAGGGGTGAGCGCTGCTTCGGTCCCGCCGGTGATCATGCAGTCGGCGTCGTCGTATTGAATGGCCTTGAACGCCTCGCCAATCGCGTTGGTCGCGCTGGCGCACGCGGTGGCCACTGCGGCGTTGGGGCCGCGCAATCCCCACTGAATCGACACCTGCCCGCAGGCTGCGTTCACCATCAGCTTCGGAATGGTGAAGGGCGACACCTTGTCGGGGCCCTTCTCCAATAGCCGAGTGTGCTGGGTTTCGATCTCGTGCAGCCCGCCAATGCCCGAACCAAGGATGACCCCGGTGCGGAATGTGTCGAGCTTTGAGAAATCAATTCCCGCATCTGCGATGGCGTCCCCCGCGGCAACGACCGCAAACTGCGTAAAGCGGTCAACCCGCTTCGCTTCCTTGGGGGGCAGATATCCGTCCGTCGACCAATCCGTGATCTCTCCACCGAACTTCACTTTGAACTCGGTGGTGTCGAAATGGCGTACTTCGCGCACGCCGCTTTCGCCGGCAAGAATCCGCTGCCAAAGATCGGGAACTTTTGAGCTGAGCGACGTGACGGCGCCGAGACCGGTTACGACGACGCGCCGTTTCATTCCTGGTTACTACTGCTGGAGCTTCTCGATGTATTCGATCGCCTGGCCCACCGTTTGAATCTTTTCCGCTGCGTCGTCCGGTATGTTGATGTCGAACTCTTCTTCCAGTTCCATCACCAGCTCGACCGTGTCCAGGCTGTCCGCGCCCAGATCATTCACGAACGAAGTCTCGGGCGTGATCTGGTCCTTACTCACACCCAATTGTTCGGCGACAATATCAGTCACACGCTCTTTAACGGAAGCCACGTCTTAGGTTCCTCCTGCCAAGCTTTAATTTCGGGAATTCGATGGCAATCTTGCGCCCAGCCCGACATTCACCGAATACTCATTCTCGCGGCCGCTTGCGCTGGCAGCTAGTGGTTCTGGTTAGGCTGGTTAAGATATAACGGCTTGTACTTAAGGTGTCTATAGCACTTAGGCTTACAGCAATCCACGGCTTTGGCCAAGCGCCTTTTCCTTTCTCCCACTGTCGTGCCAGCAGCTTCTTGGTCGCCGACCGGGTAGGCCCCGGTCACACGTCCCGTCCAACAGGCGAGACAAAAAAAGCTACCCCGTCATTCCCCCGTCGATCACTAGTACCTGCCCGGTGATGTAGCTGGCGCCCTTGCTGGCCAGAAAGACTACCAGGTCGGCCACTTCGTCGGCCTGCCCCAATCGCTTCGCCGGGATACGCTTCTTCACTTCGTCCTGCACCAGGTCTCCCAGCGCGGCGGTCATTTCGGTTTCAATGAACCCCGGCGCCACGGCGTTCACCGTCACTTTGCGTCCCGCCAACTCGCGCGCCATCGACTTGGTCAATCCGATGATCCCCGCCTTCGAGGCCGAGTAGTTCGATTGCCCCGGATTTCCGACAATCCCCGACACGCTCGACATGTTGATGATCCGTCCGTAGCGCGAGCGCATCATCAATCGCGAGGCGGCCCGGCAATATAAAAACGTGCCGCGCAGATTGGTGTTGATCACCTCGTCCCACTCGTTGTCTTCCATCCGCGGAATCAACGTGTCGTGCGTGATGCCGGCGTTGTTGACCACGATGTGCAAGCCGCCCCACCTGGTGGCCACCCCTTCCACCAACTCGTCGACCCGCGCCCCGTCGGTGATGTCGCCCACCAGCGCCTCGGCCACGCCTCCGGCGGCCTGTATGGCGCCGACCGTCTCACGCAGCTTTTCTTCACTCCGCGCAACGCAGGCCACCTTGGCGCCGCAGCGTGCCAAAGCCTCGGCGATCGAGCGTCCCAGCCCGCGCGAGGCCCCGGTGACAATCGCCACCTGGTCCTGTAGATCGGTCGTGATATGGGTCTGCGGTCCTTCCGCCATGAATTGCTTTCTCTAAAAGATCGGCGTCGACTTTATTCCATCACATTCTGGCAGGTCGCCTTGCGGTCGATCCGTCGCAGTAGGCCCCGCAGCACCCGCCCCGGTCCCACTTCATAAAACTGGTCAAATCCCTGGTCGAGCAGGTAGCGCACCGATTCTTCCCAGCGCACCGCGCTCACCACCTGTCGCACCAGCGTCGCGCGAATATCGTCTGGCTCGTTGTGCGGCCGCGCGTCGACGTTCGACACCACCGGTATCTGCGGCCGCCGCACTACGGCGCTCGCCAGCGCCGCCTCCAGCCGCGCCACGGCCGGCTGCATGATCGAGGTGTGAAACGCCCCCGCCACCGCCAGCGGCACCGCCTTCATTGCGCCCGCCGCCTCGGCCGACTCCGCTACCCGCTCGCACGCGTCGTTCGAGCCAGATACCACAATGTTGCCCGGGCAGAGCAAATTGGCGACCTCCAAGATGCCGCCGCCGCGCGCCTGGTCGCACAGCGCCTCCACTTGCACCCGCTCCAATCCCAGCACGCTCACCATGCCGCTGGGTGTGCCGTCGGCGGCCTCTTGCATGGCCGCGCCTCGCTCCTGCACCAGGCGCAAGCCGACTTCAAAATCCATCGCGCCCGCGAACACCAGCGCCGTGTATTCGCCCAGGCTCAACCCCGCCGCCCCCTCGCAAGACAGCAGCACGTCGGGCGACTGCTGCTTGAGCGACTCGACAGCCGCCAAGCTGGTGACGAATAGCGCCGGTTGGCTGTAGACGGTCGAATCCAATTCCTCGGCGGGCCCTTCAAAGCAGAGCCGCGCCAGATCGTAGCCCAGCGTTTCGCTGGCGCGCTCGTACAGTCGCCGCACGCTTGGCAGCTTGTCGGCAAGTTGCCGGCCCATGCCGACCGCTTGCGCGCCTTGACCAGGAAACAAAAAGGCGATCTTGCCCAATCCGACCTCGAAAGCCAAATACGAAGTTGCTCTGTGAGGAAAGCGCGCCGCCAGTCGCTTGGGACCCGCGGCACGCTCAATTTGGAGTCCTGGCTAGCCAATGGGGGAGGGGCGACCGACGGAAGCCCCGGCTACGCGGACCTTGCGCGGCGGACGACGGCCCATTGTCTGCCTTGGTATCAACAGGCCCGATTTTCTATCACATTTTTACGACCGTTGCACCCCAGGTCAGCCCCGCCCCAAAACCCAACATCATCGTCAGGTCTCCCTCCTTCAGCCGCCCCATGCGTCGCGCCTCGTCCAAGGCGATCGGCACGCTGGCCGCCGAGGTGTTGCCGTAACGGTCGATGTTCACAAAGCACTTTTCGCGCGGCAGCGCCAGCCGTTTGAGCGCCGAGTCGATGATTCGCTCGTTCACCTGGTGCGGAATGTACAGCGCGATATCGTCTTTTTCCAAGCCGCAGCCCGCCAAGGTCTCGTTCACCAGTTCCACCAAAATCGTCGTGGCGAATTTGGCGATCTGGCGCCCCGCCACGCGCACAAAGTGCAGCTTCTGGTCGATGGCGTCGTGGTTGGGCGGCAGCTTGCTGCCGCCGCACGGGATGTAGAGCAATTCCGCCTGGGATCCGTCGGCGTACATGCTGGTGTAGTGGATGCCGCTCCCGTCGTTGCGCGCCGTGAATACCGCCGCGCCGGCGCCGTCGCCAAACAGGATGCAAGAACTGCGGTCGCTGTAGTCCACAAATCGCGACAACGTCTCGGCGCCGATCACCAGGATGTTCTCACACATGCCGCTCAAGATCATGCTCTGCGCCAGGTTCGACGCAAACACAAATCCGCTGCACGCCGCTTCCAGATCGAACGCCCCCGCCCGCGTCGCCCCCAGCGCGTTTTGTACAATGCACGCCGTCGCCGGTATCAAATAGTCGGGCGAAAGCGTGGCCACGATCACCAGGTCCAGGTCTTTGGGGTCGATGCCCGCATCGGCGCAAGCCTTGCGCCCCGCCTCAATCGCCATCGTCGAAGTCGATTCGTCGGGCGCCGCGATCCGCCGCTCGCGGATGCCGGTCCGGTCCAAGATCCACTCGTCGGTGGTCTCCACCTGGCTGGCCAGGTCGTCGTTCGTCAGCACCCGGCTCGGCAGGTAGCTGCCAGTCCCCGCGATCGCCGCCCGCACCTGCACCTGCGGATCGTTGGCCAGCGAGCCGCGCGAACTTGGCGCCATGCCGGGCCGCTGGGCCAAACGCAACAATGGTTTTTCGGGCCAGGCGTGATTGCGATCCAATGAGACAGACATCCTTGTCCTTACTCCCCTCTAGCAACAGGCCCGCGATCCATCCACGCCAGGGGTTGCGACGCGCGCAATTCCCCACCAGGGGCGGCAACATAGCAAACTCACCCGCGCCCGGCGAGAGAAGCTTGGCAAGCTGGTCAACTCCGTCGCCAACCGCCGCTGGCCTGTCGCTCAGCCGCCCAGGCGAGTATTCACCGGGCGGCGCACATGGCAGCAAGCTATGGTAAAAATCGCGACGATCGCCAAGATTTTGCGAGCCGCGCTCACGGCCCGAGGGAAAGAAGGCTGGAAGAAGCCCACGACCAGTAGCTTCCGCAGGCAGCTAGGCCTCGACTTCAACCACCGTCCGCCCCATGTAATGCCCACAGTTCGGGCAAACCACGTGGCTCGGCTTGTTCGTGCTGCATTTGGGGCAAATCTGAAGCTGCTTGGGCGTGATGAAATCGTGCGCCCGGCGGCTACGGGTGCGGGCGTTCGATTGTCGTCGCTTGGGAACGGCCATGGCAAAATCCTGCAATCGGGCGTCCCGACAGGCGGCCAATACCGCTGCGGACGCTAAAGTGAGCTGAATTCAAGCCTTGTAGAATAGATTTGCCGCCCCCGCCGGTCAATGGGATGAATCGGCGGCCGCTATCTTGATCCGGCATTCAACGTATAGCCATGATCGATCCCACCTTCCGCACGATCACCGTCGCCAGGCACATCAGCCCAACGCCCCCTATGCCGGTTGAGATTGCAAACGCGGGACTTACGGGATAGCCATACCGCCTGGCAAGCCCGAACCGCAAAGCAGCAGCATCCCCGCCGCGAATAAGATCAAAATCGAGAGGCGCTCCGCTATCACTTCGTTCCCCTCTCTCACTCCTCGTCATCCGCCAATCGAATCGGCGGCAACTCGGGCAGCGGCGCCGGCGGCGCCCCAAATGCCTGCCGGTACTTCACATGCTCGGGCGGCGGCTCGACGTCTGATTCCACTCCCCGTCCCCCGCCGGGCAAGGCTCGGCCGCGACCCAGCCGCGTCGCGCGCAATTCGCCACGCGCCGCCCCCGCCAGCGAATCGCTCGGCAGAAACAGATGCAGCTCATTCTGGTCGAGCACCATCCCCGGTAGTCGCATCTGCTCGGCATGTTCGCGGCAGGTGCTCATCTGCACGCACACGGTTTCTGTCCAACTCTTGAGCAGCAGCAGGGCGACGCCGGCCCCCACGCTGACCAGCGCCAAAACCCATAACAGCTTGCCGCCAAATAGCGACGCCAAGAACATAAAGAACAGCGCCGATCCCGCCGCCCCTGCCACGATCGCCAGCGCCTGCTCAAAGCTCCGCAGGTCGACCTCGATCTCCCGCGTCAGCAGTTCTGCTTCGGCGCCGCATTGCCAGCACTGCGCCGGCAATTGCACCCGCCACACAAAACCCTCGCGCTGTTCCCGCGCGTGATAGATCACTTGCCGCGCCCGATCGGTCCGGTTGAGCAGAAACGGGATCCAAATCTTCAGATTCTGCCATGCCTGCCGCGTCATCGGCCGTAACCGTGCCTGCGCAAGCTCAATGTTTCGCCGCGCGCTCCCCGCTGACGGCGCGGCGGGCGCTATCGGTTCTCGATCGGGTTCTGCCATGCGCCAATCGTAGCACCGATCGGCGAACAAGGTCCATCGCGCGGCCCTGTTCCTGCCGCCCCCCCTTTGCTATCGTGAGTGGCCTGTGGCTCGTTCGCTCAAACTCGCTACTGCCA